>CAMOWQ010000053.1 GCA_946628495.1 uncultured Treponema sp.
ATACCTTCTGTTCTGAACAGGATGTTTACAATCTTCCTGCAATTGAACGCTATATCGAAATGCAGATTCCAGCAACTGTTGCTTATCCTGAACAGATGGAAGAAGATAAATCTGCCGGCATGTATATCAAAACTGAAAACTGGCATGGTGATGATGATTATGATAACCGCGGCGGCTACAGAAAAGGCCGTAACGGAGATATTCATAACAGAAAGTCAGGTGATAGGTTCGAGTTTTCAGGTTCTAGGGATGGCAGAAAGAAATCTTATGACCATAAAGACGGATATAAGAAAGACGGTTACAAAGCCGGCGAATACAAAAAAGGCAAGAAGAGTGGAAAGAATTACGACGGTTACGAAAAGAAGGAAAGAAAACCGTATATCGATCCAGAAAAACTTGCAGGGCTTTCTTATGAAGAGCGCATGAAGATGTACAAAGAAGCTTATGCTTCTGGTTCTTCAACTGGTACTGGTAATGGTGGAAAAGGCGACTTTAAGAAGTCTAAGAAAAACGGAAAATACGGAAACGGTTCTTCTTACAAAGGCGGCGACTATAAAAAAGGAAATAACAGGAAAAAGCCTTATAATAAAAATGGTCACGGTAATAAAGCTGCTCCGGCTCCGGAACAGAAAAAGACATTCTGGCAGAAAGTAAAGGCTTTCTTCGGAAGATAAAATCTGCTGTGATTTAGCAGGAACTTAAACATGCCTGTCTGGTTTTATGTAATGTAATCTTATGATTATGCTGCATTTTACCGGCAGGCATTTTTTTTCTGTATTTGTAGAGAAAACTCCAATAATTTACGCAATCTGATGTTATAATTTATTTATGCTGTTGTTCCGGCAAACATTACTGTGATTTTGCCGGAATAAAAGTGTAAGAAAAAATTGATTTGGAGATTTTTATGCATTACAGAAATTTTAAAACCGTTACTTATTGTGTAGCAAGCTGGGTAAACCGTATTACTGAAGAAGAATTACGAAAACAGGCGGATTTCCTTCAAAAATATGTTGGCATCGATAAAATATATCTTGAAACCTACCGCGATGAATTTGCAAGTAAAGAACAGATTCAAATGTTCAAGCGGGTTATGAAAGATTATGATATCGAGGTTTCTGGCGGAATTACGACGGTTACTCCCGATTTGAGTGAAGAAGACAAAAAACGACAGCGGCTTTTTAATACTTTCTGTTACTGCAACGAACCGATGCGTAAGCGTCTTATAGAAGTCAGCGAATATACGGCTTCTTTGTTTGATGAGTTTATTATAGATGATTTTTTCTTTACGCAATGTACCTGTGAAGACTGTATAAAAGAAAAGGGCAACCGCACCTGGGAAGAATTCAGGCTTTCTAAAATGATGGAAGTTTCCCAAAATCTTATCATCGCTCCTGCAAAAAAAGTAAATCCTAAAGTTCATATTATAATAAAATACCCTAACTGGCGCGAAAGTTTTGCCCAGACTGGATACAATCCCGGCGAACAGCGCGCGGTTTTCGATTCAATTTATACAGGAACCGAAACCCGTCACGGAGCGCAGCAGGATCAGCATTTGCCGCGTTATTTAAGCTATTCGTTTATGCGCTATATGGAAAACGTTGCTCCAGGAAGAAATGGCGGCGGCTGGTTTGATCCGTTTGATTGTGACAGAATAGATACTTATCTTGAACAGGCATACTTAACCGCTTTTTCAAAACCGAAAGAAATCATGATGTTCTGCTGGCCGGCTCTAATCGGTAATAAACGTGCAACTCCGCTTGGCTTTATGTACGAAAAACTTGATGCAGTTCTTGATAAAGTTGGAAATCCTTTTGGACTTAAAGTTTATATTCCGTTTAATTCGCAGGGCGAAGATCATATCGAAGATTATCTTGGTATGACAGGAATTCCTTTTGAACCAGTTTGTGATTTTCCTGTCTTTAATGAAGCTTTTGAAAATGATGTAAAAATCAAAAAAGCTGGATTGCGTCCTAATTCGGTAATGCTTACGGCTGCTTCTCTTTATGATGAAAAAGTGCTTGAAAAAGCCACTGATTTTGCAATGAAAGGCGGACATGTAATATTAACTTCAGGTTTTGTGATGGGCGCATTAAAAAAATATCCTGAACAAATTGAAAGAATTACTGGAATTCAGTATAGAGAGCGCAATCTTTGCGCGGATGAATTTCAGTATAAGGTGAACGGTCAGATTGCAAGAAACTATATAAAAAGTGCAGCACCTGTTTCTTTCCCGATGCTTGAACACAGAAATAATGCTTCCTGGTCAATAATCAATGCAGGTCATGGAGAATTCCATGCAAGCATTTTATGTTACGATACTTTTGCAAAAGGCCGTTTTACGGTTTTAAATATTCCTGACATGCCTTCTGAAATTTATGCTCTTCCTACTCAAGTGCTTACCTGTATAAGACAGGAACTTGATGTTGCAGGAGTCTGGATAGATGCGCCTGCGGGTATTTCTCTTTTTACGTATGATAATGACAGTTTTGGTGTTTACTGTTATACATGGGACGGCTGCTGCCCTGTAGATTTTGATATTCATGTAAAAGGTGAGGCAGAAAAACTTGTTCGTATTCAGGACAGCGACAGGCCGAATCCTTGGACTTCGTTTCCGCTTGAACCTGTATGTACGCGCCGCATAGATTTTAGAAGCGAAGAAAAAGAGACGGTTTTCCATCTTAGAATTCTTCCGGGCGATTTTGCCTTTTTCGAAATCAAGCGTTGTGGCTAATTTTTTTGATTTGTGCTATTCTTAGTTCATGCTTACATCTGATTTTAATTTTGATTTGCCGCAGGAACTGATAGCACAGCATCCAAGCGGAATACGCGGACAAGATAAACTTATGCTCCTGAACAGATTTTCGGGAGCAGTTGAACATCATATGATGGATGATTTGCCTTCTCTGATTGAACCTGGCACCCTGATGGTTTTTAACAACAGCAGGGTACGTCGTGCGCGTGTATATGGAATAAAAGAAACTACAGGACGCGAAACTGAATTCATGTTCCTTAATACAATAGATAAGGAATGTTGTGTCTGGAATACAATGGTAAAATCTGCAAAAAAGCAGAAACCTGGTATGCGTTATAAATTTCCTGACGGCACAATTGCAACAATAATTGAGCATGAAGGAAATGCAGGTACAGAATTCCGCGCCTTAAAATTTGATTTTGCAATTAACGAAGACTGGTTTGAACGGAACGGGCATATTCCGCTTCCACCTTATATTAAAAGAGGCGACACGGAAGAAGACAGTGAACGATATCAGAATGTGTATGCAACCGATACAGGTTCTGCTGCCTGTCCAACAGCCGGACTTCATTTTACAGAAGACATGCTTGCAAGAATCGACGCAATTGGAATTGAACGCTGCTTTGTTACTTTGCATGTAGGGCTTGGAACTTTCCTTCCTGTCCGTGAAGATAATATTGAAAATCATAAAATGCATGAAGAATGGTATACAGTTCCCGTAGAAACTGCTGAAAAAATTAACAGGGCAAAAGCCGAAGGCAGACCGGTTCTTGCAGTCGGCACAACAAGCGTCCGTACCTTGGAAAGTGCTGCCCAGAAGTACCAGGCTGGCGGCGGAATCTGCGGAGGCATTTCTTCTTCGGGTGAAAAACGCTGGCTTGATGCAGGAACATCTTCAACAAGCATATTTATGTATCCGGGATATGAATTTAAGGTTGTAGATAAAATGTTTACGAATTTCCATACTCCCGAAAGTACCCTTATCATGCTTGTATCTGCTTTTGCAGGACGCGAAAATATTCTTAATGCATACAAAACTGCAGTAGAAAACCGTTACAGATTCTTTTCGTACGGTGACTGCATGTTTATAAGATAGAATGGGTATTTTGAACAGTTTTCCTGCCTTGCATCAGGTGAGCTGTTCAAAACTGTAGCGTGCAAGGTTAAAGAACTGCTGTCTTACGGAATCAAAAAGCATCTGGTCGGTTGCGGCCTTGTCAAATTCCTGCTGAATAAGGTTTTCTATCTGAACAATGTCTTTTTGAGAAAGCGGCAGTCTGTGACCAATCAGAGAGTTTTCTAAATCCTTGCTGCGGAATACAAAAGGCCCTGCGAATGCAAGCTTTGTATTAATCAGTGCATTTTTTTCAAGGGTTGCGGTAAATGCAAAAGATGCAGAGTTTTCATTTATGAAATTTTCAGGACCAGTGCGTCGGAAAACAGAAATATCAACATCAGGAATTGGAATTTTTATTGAAGTAAGTACAAAACCTTCAGGCACTTCTTTAAAATTCAATAGAGGAATCTGCCTTGTTTCTGCATGATTTCTGAATTCAAGGCTAGCGTCAAGGGCAAGAAGCGGTGCATAAAGAGTATGTTTTCGTGATTTCATCAAAATATTGCCGGCAATTGTTGCCATGTTTCGGATGTTAGGTGTTGCAATGGAAAGCAGTGCCTCGTACAGAATCTGCGGAATATGATTTGAACCTACGTTTAATAAATCAGAAATAGTTGTTGCGCTTCCAAGTTCAATATAACGTTCATGCATAGAAATTTGTGAAAGTTCTTTTATGCCGGATGTAGAGATGAATTTCGCAGGAAGAGTGTCAATTCCAGTGCAGTTTCCAACAATTTCAAGTCCCTGTACGTTTTTCATGTGATAGAGAAGTTCCGCAATGTTTTTTGCAAAATATACTGTCTTATTCATGTTTCCTCATTCCGTTTTACCGCTGATTAATCATCTGATTTTTATGCTTTTATTATTTAATTCATTTTGAACCGACGTAATAGTGTCGTTTTTCTTGTTGAATGCAAGCGCATATTTTATTCCGCTTATCAGGGTCTCTTTGTCTGTACAGCATGGAGCAAGTCCTTTTATCTGCCGTTCAATGTCTTCGTCAGACGGAATTGAATGCTGTTTTAATAGCGTATAGGCTGCAAAAATTTTTCCAGAATTGCAGTAACCGCATAAAGAAATTCCGGCTTTATCAAAACCTTTCATTATTGATTCGTATTCGTCTGTTTCCCTAAAATGTTCAAGCGTTTCTATCTGGCAGTTTCGTATGATTGCAACAGGAATTTTACAGCTGGAAACGGTTTTTCCATTCATAAGCACGGTGCATGAACCGCAAATTCCTTTCCGGCATCCGCATTTTACAGAACAAAGGTTCATTCCACGTAAAATTTCAAGAAGAGTTGCATCTGGCTGTGCGTTCAATACTGTTTTTTCACCGTTAAGCGTTATCTGAACTTTCATTGTCTGCATCTGCCTCCTGATTTATTGAATTAGTATTTTGATTTTTCTGATTTCCGTTTGCATTTTTAGATTCACGTTCCTTCATCAGCCGGAAAATTTCGTTTTCGGTACAAGGTAGTTTTACCATTTGTGTTGTAAGTGCAAGAGAAAGTGCCGAAGAAAATGCTGCTGGAATTGTATTGTGGACGAGACCGTTAATCTGTCCTGATTTTTCTTTTGATTCAATAAAAGAAACGACACATTTATTGCATGAAACAGTCTTTTCTTTTACGATTTTTGTCAGTTCCTGCTGAATTTCAAGGCGTACAGCATGTACTGCCGCTTTTTTATCAAAAATTTCGCCGCAGTCTATTGTAATCCATATTCCTTTTATTTTTTCGCTGTATGTGTAGGTATCAAGTTCAAGTTCTACAACTGCGGTTGCAAATGAGGTTGAATTAAACGGTTTTCCTGTAAAACTTTCCTTGTCCCAGCTTTTTTTCATTGCCGTAGAAATGCCTTTTTTTGAGGTTATAGGCAGCGGCTGATGAAAACGCTTTCTTTGAATTTCGGAACAGCATTTTTTTAATAGAATATTTATTATGCTTAGATTGCTTCCGCTTTCTTCCGGGTATTCAGGAATTTCTTCAAGTTCATACTGAGAATCTATGAAAATTTTTGATTTATCAATCTGAAGTATTTCAGAAGCAGTGTTTTTCCAGATAGTCTGAATCGTCTGCGAAGGCATTACGGCTTTTATATGAACTTCATTGTCTGTCGTAAGCGTAACTTCAATTTTTTGTTCAGATGAAAAAAGGCTGTTGCCAAGATATCCCGAAGAATTAAAAGCTGTTGCAATGCCGATTCCTTTTAATGGAAGGGCAAAAAACGGATTGCTTTTTTTTAAGGTTCTGTTTACGGCATCCATCTTATAGGTAACAAGCTTTCTGTTAAAGTCGCTTATTCGTATGGTTTCCTGTATTGTTTTCTGAATGCCTGCACAGTCAAAATTAAACGGAAAATTCTTTACGTTCGAATTGATTGAATTTTCATACCTTAAATCATCAGGATAAATATGAGAAATATCCGAAAGTTTCTGCATGTGGTTTTCAATGGCAAAAAATGGCTGCGCATCTATGTTAGAAATATAAAGTGAAGTCGGCGGCTTTTTGGAAGTATGAACTTTAGTTCTTACAAGAAGGTTTTCGGGTTTATAATAACTGCATGCAAGAAGAGACATTCTGTCTGCAATTTCCTGTGCAAAAGGATTTGCTGTTCCTGCATCAATTGAAATATCTATTTCCATTGCCTTAATGTGGCCTTTTTCGTCAAGAGCAATACGCTGATGATTTGCGGCATCGACTGACGGTGAAAAAAACTGTTCCTGTTCTGCATAGGAAAGCATAAGTTTTACAGGCTTTTTTGTAAGATAGCTGGCTACTGCAACCTGAGCTGCAAGCTGAGTTGTTCGCCATAAACCGTTTGTGTTTACTCCCTGATTTACAGTTTTATGAATGAAAATCTGTTCTTTTTTTATACCAAGAGTTTCTGAAATTGTATTCAAAAGGGAAGCAGTCCATTTTGTCGGACAGTATACATGAAGATTTTTTCCGTCCATGCAGCAGAAAGCACCGTTTGTTTCCTGCCAGTATGTACTTGTAATTTTCTGTTTGTATTCTGCCTGAGAAATGTATTTTGCTTCACTAAAAGGGTTTACAAGAGCAGGTTTTTCGGGGGAATTTGCAGATTCTTTTTTATCTGTTTTATCAGATTTATCGCCAACAGCATTGCTTGAATTATTTTCTGAGTTATTCTTTTCGGGATTGTTATTGTTGTAATTATGCAGAAAATATCCTGTTCGTATTATGCGTTCTGCAAGAATTTCTTCGTCTTCTGTATCGTACATTTCGGCATTTGTACTTGTAACAGATGTCTGTTCCGATGTTCCGGCAGCAGGTTCTGTTTCAAGGGCATCTTCAGAGTCAAGTGAAGGAAGTTCGTTTAATTGAGTTACAAACTGCGAAAGCTCTTCTACAGGAGAGATTTTTACGACAGGCCTTTTCTGAATTTTCATAACGTTTTTGAATGCAGCTTCAAGTGTTTCTATGTCAAAAAAAACTGAAACTTCATCTATAAGCCGGTCAACTGTATATTTATCCGGACCTACAAGAATTCCAAGAGGTTCTCCTGTATAAGTTACATAACCGTAGCCGAAAAGTTTAATCTGAGTTTTATTAATAGTGAATTCTTTTTTTCCTGGAATGTCGTCGGCGGTAAAAAATGCATAACCTTCAGGAAGTTCGGGAACCGTAATACTTTTTACAGAACCTGTTGAAGCAGGACTTCTTATTAATTTTGCATAAAGCAGACCGTCCCTAAAATAATCACTGTAAAAGCCCTGTGATTCAAGAGAACGTTTATGAGTTTCGGTTCCAATCTGCTTTTTTCTAGGCATGATTTTCAACTCCTGTTTTTATGATTGTTTCAATAACGTATTCAGCCTGTTCTTTTGTCATGTCCGGGTAAAGAGGAATTGTAATTGTTGTGGAATACTGTTTTTCGGCATTTGGAAAATTCTCTGCCTTAAACTCAGGATAAAGTTCTTTCCAGTAAGTAAAATGAAAAAGCGGAATAAAGTGTACGGAAATTCCAAGTCCTGCTGCCTGAAGTTTTTTTGCAAATTCTTCACGGCTTATCGTAAGCTTTTCTGGAACAAGCCTCATAAGATACAGATGCCAGGCGTTTCCTTCTCCGTCCGGCGGTGGCAGTATAAAATCGCATTTTGAAAAATCTTTCGTGTACATTTCGGTAATCGCCTTGCGTTTTTCAAAAAGTTCTACTGCTTTTTTTACCTGACAGCATCCAAGAGCTGCAAGCACATCTGGAAGATTGAATTTGAATCCTGGCGCAATTATGTCGTATTCCCAGGATGCGCGTGGAGAAGTGTAGCGGTCCCAGGTATTTCTGTCCATGCCGTGCATTCTCATAGAAGTCATGCGTTTTGCAAGATTTTCGTCTTTAGTACAAACCATGCCGCCTTCAGCCGTCGTAATTGTTTTTGTTACGTAAAAGGAAAAAACGCCTGCATCACCAAGGGTTCCTGCATAGCCGTCTTTTGTTTTTGACGGAAATGAATGAGCTGCATCTTCTATAACATAGATTTTGTTTTCTTTTGTACTGTATTTTTCTGCAAGTTCGTTTATTTTTTTCATGTTGCAGAGGTTTCCTGCAATATGAACTGGTACAATCGCATGTACTTTGTGACCGTTAGCAGCGTCTTTTTTTAATATTTCTTCTATTTTATCGCAGTCAATACTGTAAGTATCCTTTTCTATGTCGGCAAAATAAACGTCTGCTCCAAGATGCCTTGCACAGGCTGCCGTAGAAACAAAAGTGTAGGGCGTTGTTATTACGGCTGTTCCTGCCTTTACGCCGCAGGCTTCCATTGCAAGAATCATGCCAGATGTATTTGAATTTACTGCAAGACTGTATATCTTTCTCTGTTCAGTACTGCCTACAGCTTCGCTGAATAATTTTTCGAATTCCAATGCATATTTTCCGGTTGTAAGCCAGCCGGAACGTAAAACATCGAGTACAGCTTTTTCTTCTTCTTCTGTAATTGAAGCCCTGTGAAAAGGCACTTTTATTTCATTAGTTTTAGTTGTCTGCATTACAATAACTCCGTTCTCTGTTGTCCGTCGTTTTTTACGGTTTCGTAAAACTCTTTAAGCGACTGACAGTCTTCGCACAAAATATTTACGAGTTTTTCTTTGTCTCTGAATAATTCTGATTTATTATCATCATAAAAACAGATTGGTTCAAGCTTTTTTAGAAGTGACGAAAGCCGTTCCGATGAATATTCCTTGTTCGTAAGCTGAAGAAGTTTAGGGTATTCTGTCTGCGTCGGATTTTCTTCTTTGAGCCAGAGAGGTTCTGTAAGCCGTTCGCCTTTTCTTGCACCTACGATTTTGATGTCTATATCCTTGTAAGGTTCAAGTCCTGAAAATTTAATTATCTGTTTTGCAAGTTCAATGATTTTTATAGGCTCGCCCATATCAAGAAGGTATGATTTTCCGTTGTGACCGACTCCACCTGCCTGTAAAACAAGAGAACATGCTTCTGGAATTGTCATAAAAAAGCGTTCCATTTTTTCATCTGTTACAGTGATTGGACCGCCTGTTTTTATCTGATTCTGGAATAATGGAAGTATTGAGCCACGGCTTCCCAAAACGTTGCCGAATCTTACGAACATTATGGCCTGTTCTGCAGATGCTTTTTTTGCCGCATCGAGTACGAGTTTTTCGCAAAGCATTTTTGAAACACCGTATACGCTTACTGGAGCAACTGCTTTATCAGTGGAAATCAATACAAAACGTCCGACTTTGTGTTTTAGCGAAGCATCAAGAAGATTTTTTGTACCGAATACGTTATTTTCTATTGCTGCAACCTGATTTTCTTCCATCATTGGAACATGCTTGTAGGCTGCGCAGTGAAAAATTACGTCGCATTTTGTTCTTTGAATGATGTAGTCGGTATAGTTTCTGTCGCGCATATCACCAATAATAGGGACAATGGTTGCTTTTTCACCGACACCTTCCTGCTGCAAAACCTTAAGTTCCCTGAAAATCTGGCAGATTGAATTTTCTCCGTGTCCGAAAAGATAAAGGCGTTCTGCACCGCCCGAAAGGAGCTGCCTTGCAAGTTCCGAACCGATAGAACCGCCTGCTCCTGTAATTAATACACGTTTTCCACGCAGATAATTCAGGCTTTTTTTGAGTGAGATTGCAATTGGTGTGCGTCCGAGAATATCAAGAGGATCAATTTCCCTTGTCTGTACAAAATGTGCAGTTCCGCTTATTACCTGACTGATTCCCGGTAAAATTTTGATGTGTGAAAAGCCGTTTTTTGTAAGTGTTTCGTAGATTTCTTTTATACGTTCGTTTGGAGCGGAAGGAATTGCGATGATTGCTTCGTCATAATCAGAATTATTCAATACGGAAGTAACGGAATCAATTGGCCCGAGTACGGGAATTCCTTCAATCATGCTTCCTATAAGCTTTTTGTCATCGTCAAGAAAGGCATTTACCTTGCCGAATATTTTTTTTCGTTTGATGTCATCTGCAATTGTCTGACCTGCAAAACCGGCCCCGATGATATAAATCCGTTTTTCCATATCCCAAACCCGTTAATATTTTACCATATATAATCATAAGGTACAATAATTTTAATTTTGTCCTGAATTACAAAATGATTGACAATACGACGTCAAAACTTAAAATATAGTATATGAAGAAAACTTTTCCTGCATTTGTTGCAGTTGCCTGCATGTTTTTTAATACTTTCTCTCTTTATTCTCAGGAAGAAGAAGCCGCTGTAATTCCTTTAGACGAACAGAATGAATATAATGAAAAAACTGACGAAGATGCAAAAAGCAGCACTATAGAAGAATCAGAAGAAACTTCAAAAGATGAAACACCTGTAAAAATTCCTGCAAAAAAAAGACCTAAGGCTGTTTCTTCAGAAAAACTTGAAGTATCTGCCAAAAAAGATGAATCTGCGGAAGATTCTGAAAAAAAAGCAAATACACTCCGCTATGGAATCGGTTCTGAAATCACGGAACTTATAGATAAACTTATTAAGGAAGAAGATTACCGTTTTTCCGATGAAATTTATGATTTGTTTTATATAAGTAAAAGCAACAGCGTAAAACAGAGTGCCCTCAATTATTTTAAAAAGCTTGAAGATCCTTGTCTTGAAGATTATGCCGTAACAATCCTTATTGATCCTTATGATACAAAATTTGAACTTGTTAAGGCATGCTTTGAATATGTGAGTGCCGTAAAATGTATGGAAGCTGTTAAGCCTGTAATTCATCTTCTTGATGATGATAAATATTTTAATGATGCACTTCTTGCCTTGGGTGATATTGGAGGCAGTGATCAGGCTGTAGTTCTTACAGAGTATCTTGACAGGGATGATCTTACGACCGTTCAGCGGCAGTCTTTAATGCGTACGCTTGGTAAAATGCATGCTGTAGAAACCTGGGACAAACTTGTAGAAATTCTTGATGATGAAGATGAAAATGCTTTTGTAAGAATGTATGCAGCAGAAGCTCTTGGCCTTATGGGACTGGACAAATCTGTGCCTGTTCTTTCAAGGCATTTTGAAGAAAACGACCCGAATTTAAGACAATATGTAATAAGGGGACTTAAGAATTTCGAAAAATCAGAAGAGGCACGTGCAATCATTCTTGAAGGTGTTCGCGATGAGCACTGGAAGGTTAGGCAGGAATCAATTCTTGCGGTACAAGCAATGCTTATAAAAGATGCAGTGCCATATCTTATTTACCGTGCAAAAAATGATTCTGAAAAATTGATAAAAGATGAAAGCTATAAGACGCTTGCAATGCTTCATACAAAAGAAGCCGATGATTTTCTTATCGCACAGATTACCGAAAAAAAAGTTCCTGATTCAGCAAGACAGAAAGCTGCCGAAGTGCTTCTTAAAAACGGTAATGCTGGTGAAAATGAAATCATAGAACTTGCAAAAACAACAATAACGGATGATAAGAGAAAGCCTTTGCGTTATGCGCTTGGAAAGGAAATTGCAAAATACGACAGGTCTTCTTTTTCAGAAATCTGCACGATGTATCTTCAGTCTTCTGATACTCAGACAATCAGTTTAGGACTTGATATGTATAAAACCGGAAGATATTCAGCCGCAACCGAAATTGTAAAGACAATCGCTTCCGATAAAAAGGCAAACACTTCGAACCGGGCACGCGCAAAAAACATGCTCGGCATCGAAGATGAATAAATTTATTTTTCCTCTGAATAGAACTTATTTACAAGACGCAGCGCCTTGTTTATACGCTGTGTTTCTTCCTCAGAAAATTCAATGGTTTCTTCAATCATCGTTTCTAATGAAGAATGGGTTTCGGTAAGGGCTGTCATAAATCCTCTGGAAACTTTGAACCAGTAGTTTCCTTTTGAATCTGTAAAAAGACTTATAAAACCATATTCCCGTTTTTTCTGTTTTGCCATTGCCGTTCTAAGTATTATTTCAAGGGAATCAATAATCTGTTCGCGTCCTACATTGTCGTAGATGTTTGCGTTCATGTGGCGGTTCCATTTCTTTTCGGATAACGGTTCGAGGTCAAGATTTTGTGCGGCACTTATTATAAGCTTCATCTTTTCGCCTTCAAGAAGGGTTCCTTTATCCGAAGTAATGATTTTACCACGAAGATTTGCGCAGGCTGCAATTTTTGCCTTGTCTTTTTCTGTTCTTGATGCATGTACAAAAGTTGAAAGCGGAAGAATGGCGGTTTTCTTTCCTTTGATTTTCGTAGTTTCAAAAGTTTCATCACCAAAATAAAAACTTTCTTCTGTATTATTCGAAGAATCAGAATCTTTCTTTCCGTCCTTATCTTTTTTGCCTTTTTTCTTGTCGTCTTTATTTTTCTGTTTTTCCTTAAGACGTTCTTTTTCAAGCTTCTTTTCAAAATCTTCAATTTTTTCTGCTTTGCAGCTCATAAGTCTTTCATACAAAGCAGGATTTATGATATCCAAAAGATTTTTTGTAAGAGGAGAAACGCTCATCGCAAAAATACGTGAAGTGCGTACGATTTCGCCTGCAACAATAAATACAGGATTCTGCTGGAACATTACGCTTCCCGGATGAATGCAGATATGTCCTGCCGTAAGGCTTCGGTAGCTTTCGCGTCCAGTTCTGACACAAACAAACTGAATCATGCCGGCTGCAATACAGCACAGATAATCTCCCATGCTGCTCTTTTTTTCAGAAATAGGAATGCCCATCTGTTCGCTTACAATTTGCGAAAGCTGGAAATCGATATTTTCTATTTCTGCCATTACGCGTTCATCAAGATAATTTTTGCGGCAGAATTTTTCGCGGGCACTGTTGTTTGCATTTGCAGATGCCGTAGGGGATGCAAGGCTGGTGTATGCCTGAAAAAGATTCAGATATGTACCAAAATCTCCCTGAATGTCGCGGAAACGGTGATGTGCTTTTCTTGCTTCCATTTCTTCGTTCTGAGGAAGGAGGAAAGGAGAATTTGCCGACAAAAATGACGCTGCAATAAGAACGTCTTTTAATGCATCTGGAAAACGCATTATCGCTTCTACAATAATTCTTGAAATTCGAGGTTCAAGCGGGAATTTTACCATCATCTGGCCTATAGGAGAAAGAGTATTGTCTTTGTCCAAGGCTCCAAGCATGTTCAGCGTGTCTACAGCACCGATTATTCCTTCGCGGCCAGGGTTTGCAATAAAATCAAAGCCGTAAAAATCCTTAATGCCGAGTTCTGCCATACGCAGTACAACTTCGCTTAAATCGGTTCTGTAAATTTCTTCTGTTGTATATAAAGGTCGTGATTCAAATTCTTTTCTTGAGTAAAGCCTGTAACAGGTTCCGCTGTGCGTTCTTCCCGCACGTCCTTTCCGCTGATTGCATGATGCTTTTGAAACCTGCGATTCAATCAAACTGGAAGTAAAGTTTCTTGGATTATAGAAATTTAATTTGCAGAGTCCTGTATCTATTACTGTAGAAATGTCGCTGATAGTTATAGATGTTTCTGCAATATTAGTTGAAATTACAACCTTTTTCTTTCCGGCAGGCGGTTTTTCAAAAACACGTTCCTGTTCTTCTTTAGAAAGCCTTCCGTAAAGCGGCAGAATATGAAGTTTTCTTCCAATAGGCGAGTGATATAACCTGTCTACGCAGTCTTTTATTATCTTTTCGCCCGGAAGGAAAATCAGTATACCGCCTTTTTCTTTATCGTCTTCTGTGTCAAATTCCTCATTATCAAGAATCCTGTCTACAGTATTGTAAATTTTCGTAAGGATTGCATCGCAGCCGCTCAATGTTGCTGTTGTCGTACCGCCCTGAACAGGATCGTAGATTACGGAAACAGGGTAGGTAATTGTATCAATGGAAACTACAGGTGCATTGTCGAAATATTCGGAAAATGCCTGTGTATTCATTGTTGCCGAAGAAACTATAACATGAAAATCTTTTCGTTCGTGAATAACCCTTTTTAAAAGACCGAGTACAAAATCAATGTTAAGGCTTCTTTCGTGCGCTTCATCTACCATTATAACCGAATATTTCGAAAGCCACGGATCAAGCTTCATTTCCTGCAAAAGGATGCCGTCTGTCATGATTTTGATGCGTGTAGAAGAATCTGTCTTATCTTCAAAACGCATTTTGTAACCGACAAGCCCCGGATATGAAGTTCCAAGCTGTTTTGAAATGAATTCGCTTACAGATAAAGCTGCAATTCTTCTTGGTTGAGTTACGGCAATCATTCCGTTTGTGCCGTATCCTGCTTCGTAGAGAATAACCGGAATCTGTGTTGTTTTTCCTGAACCTGTCGGACTTTCTACAATTACCACCTGATTGTTTTCAAGACAGTCAAGAATCTTCTGTTTCTGTGCGTATACCGGCAGCGAAGCATAGTCGAATTTTGGTTTTTCTAATTCTGCCATAAAATTAAATCCTTTGTTTCTTCTTCGTTGATTTTTATGCGGCGTTTAATATATTCAGCCCAGTTGTGTCTGGAAACGCCGTTCAGATATTCTACAAAAACTTCATTTAGCGGTTTTATTACTAATTCCCCCGCCGTGTTGATGTAGGTTGTTATAAAATATGGCTGTGCATCAAGAATTTGAATAGTGCCATCGCCATTTTTTTTAAATGTTACAGTGTATAGTAAACCATCCCCTGTGTTGTCCCTTTCTCCGTCAGGTTTTTTTGAATCGAGAGCTGGATTTTGCCTCTGTCCACTTATTGTGTTGCCGTTTGCATACATTATCATTTTTTCGTATCCGGCATTTCTGTTAAATATGAATTTTCGGTCTTTTATGATATGCGCGTGATTTGCCCAGATTACATCGGCTCCGGCATCAAGCAGTTCCATATAGTATTTATCCTGCTTCTGTTCAATTTTCCGCGTGTATTCAGGTTCAGAAGTGTGTATTGAAATAATGAAAAGGTCGCAGCTGTTATCTTTCCGCAGTTTTTTGCAATATTGAATGAATGCCTTTCGTGTGTTTTCGTCTGGACGCACAAAATTTATGTAAGATGAAGCGTTAGGACGGTTCAAAAGTTCTGTTATTGCAAGAAAAAGAATTTTCCATCCGTTTTTTTCTATGATGTTATAGGTAAAGTTTGAAAAATTATCCGCTTTGCTGTCGGTTCTTGGTGTTGGCGAAATCCCCGAAAAATAAATCCTGCTGCCGTTCTTTTCAGCTTCTTCAGAAAGTTCATTTGTTGATTTTACAGTTTCTAAAATACCGTTTGTAAGCTGATCGTTTGTATGATTGTTACTTAGCGAAAAAGCATCAAATCCTGCATCTATTGCTGCCTGAACATATTTTTTTGACATGTTGAATTCAGGGTATGAGGAAACTTTTTTTGTCTGATCAATAGGAGCTTCTATGTTTGCAAGAGCAAGGTCTGCTTTTTGAATTTCAGGTTTTACATCATGCCATATTTTTGCAAAGTCTGAAATTTCGTAATTTCGCTGATGAGCCATTATATCTCCGGCAAAAAGAATGGAAATTGTTGGAGTGTTTATCTGTTTTTCTTCGGTGAGTAAATCGTTAGTCAAAGATAAGATGGAATCTGAATTAATGTCTTCAGAATTTTTTTTATCTTGAGATTCAATTGTCTCTTGTTGAGTTTCCGTTGCTTCGGCAAGTAAAAACTCATCGTTTTTGTTGTCCGCCTGTTTTTTAGCCGATGCACATCCGGAGAAAATAATAAGTGAAATCATAAGCAGAAATACTGCCGTAAGTTTAGGTTTCATCTATATTATATTAACAGATAAACATGTACTTTTCAATCAATGAGATTTTCACATTAGATTCCGAAGGCTGTTGTTGCGATGTAGGTTAATACAGCCATAATTCCACAGATGTAAACTACGATAATTGTTGAATCGAATTTTGTTTGTTTCATATTTGTACCTCTTAAGCTTTTGTTTAATTTAAGTATAAAACGTTGAGGTGACATGGAATGACATTGTAAAATATGGGGTGAAAAAATGGTGAAAAAAAGGGTAGCGATACTTTATCTGGTTTATGTATTTCAAAAAAACTTGTTAAATCATGATGTTTACCGTAAAAAATCCTTAATTCTATGCTATAATATTTATAAAAGTGAGAAAAGTGTGAATTCATTTCAATGGATAGTATGCAGAAGATTTTTTAAACTTTAAATTGTGATGTAGGAGATATCTGTGTAATTATTGAACCTGTATAGAAATCAGGATAGATAAAATAATTTTCTCAAATGTCATTCTATGACACTGTATTATATTAGAATAAAAGTATTGGAGTCTAAATAAATGACAAAAGCAAAAAAGCAAGTCAGCTTTGAAGACGCTCTTTGGGGCGCATGCGATAAACTTCGCGGAACAGTAGAACCAGCAGAATATAAACACGTTGTACTTAGCTTAATCTTCTTAAAATTCGTAAATGATAAATTTGATGCCCGCCGCGAAGAACTAAAGGATGAAGGAAAAGATAAATACATAGATGTTCAATCTTTCTATACAATGAAAAATGTTTTCTTTGTGCCGGAAGAAAGTCGCTGGTCATTCATCATGCAGAATGCAAAGCAGAATGATATTGCTCTCAAAATCGACACAGCGCTCAACACAATCGAAAAACAAAATCCGTCTCTAAAGGGCGCGCTTCCAGATAACTATTATTCCCGCCTCGGAATTGATGTTTCAAAGCTCGCGGCGCTCTTAGATGAAATAAACAACATCCAGACAAATGCAGATAAAGAAAACGACATTATGGGCCGTGTGTACGAATACTTCCTTACAAAGTTTGCTCTTCAGGAAGGAAAAGGAAAAGGAGAATTCTATACACCTAAATCTGTTGTAAATTTGATTGCAGAAATGATTGAACCTTACAAGGGAAAAATCTATGACCCATGTTGTGGCTCTGGTGGTATGTTTGTTCAGTCGCTTAAGTTTGTAGAAAATCATGCAGGAAACTCAAAAGACATTTCTGTATATGGTCAGGAAGGAACTACTACAACTTACAAGCTTGCAAAAATGAATCTTGCAATTCGTGGTATTCCCTGCGACCTTGGAGAAAAAGCTGCTAACACTTTTACAAATGATCTTCATAAAGATTTGCGTGCTGATTACATAATGGCTAATCCACCTTTTAATCAGAAAGACTGGCGTGCAGAAAATGAACTTGTAAACGATGCACGCTGGAACGGCTATACAGTTCCGCCAACAAGCAACGCAAACTATGGCTGGATTTTGCACATGGTTTCAAAACTCAGCACTAATGGAACCGCAGGTTTTCTTCTTGCAAACGGTGCATTAAGTGGCGAAGGTCAGGAATTAGAAATCCGAAAGCAGCTGATTGAAAACAATCTTGTTGAAGCAATTGTAATTCTTCCAAGAAATCTTTTTTATACAACTGATATTTCTGTAACGCTATGGATTTTGAACAAAAACAAAAAGAGCCGCACAGTTGAACAAAATGGAAAAATCAAAAATTATCGTAACCGCGAAGAAGAAATTCTCTTTATGGATCTTCGCCAGATGGGAAGTCCTTTTGAAAAAAAATATATCGAGCTTACTCAAGAAGACCGCGACAAAGTAACATCAACCTTCCACGCATGGCAGCAGGCCGGAGCCAACGAAACTTACAAAGATATTCCGGAATTCTGCTACAGCGCAAATAAAAAGGAAATTGTCGAAAAAGGCTACAACCTTGTTCCAAGCCGCTACATAGAATTTGTAAACCGCGATGAAACTCAGGATTATGATTCTGCAATGAAAGCTCTTCAATCAGAATTGACAGACCTTCTCAAACAGGAAGAAGAAAGCAAAAAAGAACTGCTTGGTGTTTTCAAAGATTTGGGTTACGAGATTAAGCTGTAGGAGGATGATATGTCAGAAAAAAATCCATACGAAATAGATTTTGAAGAATACATCCGCCATACAGATGCAAGCAAAA
>CAMOWQ010000054.1 GCA_946628495.1 uncultured Treponema sp.
GGTAATCAGCCTTTTCCTTGTTGCGCTTGAGCATACCTTCAGCTCCGCCGTTTGCTTCAATCCAGTGCAAAACCTTTCCAAGCACGTAGATAGTGTAGCATGGAGGAGTATTGTACATAGAATCATTATCAGCATGAGTCTTGTAGCAGAGCATAGTAGGAGTTCCGGCGCGGCAAGCTTCAGGCTCACAGATCAAGTCTTCGCGGATGATTACGAGAGTAACACCTGCAGGAGCAAGGTTCTTCTGAGCACCAGCGAACAAGAGACCGAACTTGCTAACGTCCAAAGGCTCACTCAAAACGCAAGAAGAAATATCAGCTACGAGAGGAATCTTTCCTGTATCAGGAATGTACTCGTAGTGAGTTCCCATAATTGTGTTGTTGAAGCAGATGTAAGCGTAATCATAGTCGCCTTCAATCTTTTCAACCTTTGGAATGTAAGAATAATTCTTGTCCTTGCTGCTTGCAATAATATCAACATCAACGCCAAGCTTTTTAGCTTCAGCAGCAGCCTTCTTTGCCCAAACACCAGTTTCGATGTAAGCAGCCTTTCCAGTGTGAATACCAAGGTTTTCTGCTACCATGGCAAACTGAGTAGAACCACCACCCTGTACAAAGAGTACCTTGTAGTTGTCTGGAACGTTCATAAGTTTGCGAACCATTGCTTCAGCATCCTGAATGATTGGCTCGTATGCCTTTGAACGGTGGCTCATTTCCATAACAGACTGGCCTGTTCCATTATAATCCATCATTTCTGCAGCACATGCCTGCAAAACTTCTTCCGGCAGGCAGCTAGGACCCGCACTAAAATTGTACACTCTTGCCATGTTTTCGACTCCTTTGTCTTTTCTATATTCAGGAGGGGGAAGTCTCCCCCTCGCTCCAGCCCGCGTTGCGGTCTTCTGCTACCCCTTCTGCGGGGCTCAAACGCCGCCCCGCAACGCCTGGCTTAATTGCTAACCATTTTAAGTGCCGTAATAACCGACACATTTTCAATTTTTATCCCTTCGGGTACTTTCAAAACCCTTCCGGTCATATTTACAATTCCAGAAATCCCGGCTTTTATCAGCCTGTCGCACATTGACTGAGCATCCTTGTCGGCAACCGCAAGAATCGCTTTTGTAATGTGTTCCTGCTTAATTACCCAGTTCATGTCGCCGGCAGGGTAGAGCGGAAATGTTGATCGCAGGATTTCTACACGGTTTACGTTAGAATCAAAGCCTGCTTTAATTACAAATCCGCTGCCTTCAAAAAGCGTTTCGTCCAGCAAGGCGGCACCAAGTCGCCCCAGGCCTGCAATGCATACGTTTGTCAAACGGCTTTTGCTTGTTGTGTTACCGTTGCCTGCTTCCAGTTTAGCTGCCAGTTCATCGCCTGTGTCATCAAGATTCGCTTTCTGCACCGCTTTTAGCAGGTCTGCTGTAACGTATCCGTTTGAGACTCCGTCACCACCCAATCCTGCAAGCCAGAAATCGTGCCGAATCAGCGAATCTTTCCAGCCTGTTGCCGCACTTATGTCTGCAGAAGTTATTTTAGTTTTCTGCCAGGCCTTAAGTACGCTTTCAAGTTCAATCAGCCTCCGCCTTGTGGCTTTCGGTAAAACTTTTGATTGTAAATATGCACTCATTATAGGCATTCTCCCTGTGTCGTGGAATCGAATTTAAGAGACAAAAGAATGAAATTTGAGAAAATCTTACTAAAAAAGAGTAAATTTTGCAAATACTGTTAATTATTTAACAATAAAACGGCTTAGAGGCAAGCTGTGCTTGCCGATGTCTACAATCGAAGGTGTTATTTATTTTCTTTTATTTTGAGAGCTTCTTCTTTTATAAGTTCTCTATAATAACTGTCTTTTTCTGCATCATAATCTGTAAAATCATTTCCATAAATCCAGCCATAGTAGCTTTCGCCTTCATTCCCCTTAAAAAGAATGTAGTGCCAGTTATCATCTGTTCCAAGAAGATATGCAGCAGTTCCGGAAAGAACGGCCTCGGGTAAAATGTCATAGGCTTCGCTGTATAGATAATTCTGTATCTTTCTGGAATTGAAGTCAGCATTTTCATAAAAGTCAGCAGTTTTTGTAAGAACAATAATTTCATTTTCTGAGACAGCAGGCTTTCCATTAATAAAGATTTTTTCTCCTGCTTTTTTATAAACTCCATCCGGATAAAATTTATGTTCATTAATAACAAGTTCATTTGCGTAACGGAAATGATCAGATGAATAATTTAAGACTCCTGTTAATTGATCTGTGGCCATCCATTTTAAATCATCTGCCAGAATGTCTTTCAGGCGATTTAAGTTTTCCGTGTCAGCCAGATAAAGAATAACTTTGTCATTTTTTATTTCATAAGTCCCGTTTATAAGAACACCGGCACTTCTTCCGCCGAATTTAAAAACATCATCCTTGTAAAACAAAAGATAAAAATCCCAGGTGTTCTGAAGTGTTATAATCCATTTGGTTGAAAGCAGCTTGTTCTTTGACAGTTTTTTATCGTTTATATCGTATGTATTTTCTCTCATGCGCCAGCTGTAGCCGTCCCATGCATATTCTTTATATGTGGACATTAATTTATCGACAGACTGGTAATCTTTTTTGGTTATTTGACTTTTTTCAGTTTTCTGGAGAGCTTTATCAGAAAGCTTTTCATCAGCGAATAAAAAGGAAGAAAGAAATAAAATAGAAAGAAATAGTGCAAATGTTTTTTTCATAAGAAATATTTTAGCATAAAAGCAGCTCGGGAGGCAAATTAATTAACGTTTCAGCGGAAAACGGCGCTTGGATATCCTGCAATTGAAGAACCGTTAAAAATTTGCTTAGAGGTAAGCTTTGTTTGGTGTGTAGTTTTCTCTGATTTTTATAAAATCTTTTCCATTAATACAAAACGGCCTTTCCGCCAGTCAGCAAATCCAACTTCAGAATAGCCGAGATTTTTATACATTTTTTGTGAATATGGATTTTTTGTAAAACAGTCAAGTTTAAGGGATTTTATTCCTTTTGCAGCAGCAATTTTTTCAATTTCCAGACAAACTTTTGTTCCGATTCCCTTGTTCTGGAAATCGGGATTTACACAAAGCCGATGAATTACATAAAATTCAGACCCTTTATATTTCCAGTTTCCGTTTTTGTATTCTTCATCACATTCCTGATTCAGTGTAAAACATGCTGCAGTTTGACCGTTAATTTCTGCAATGTAAAGCTGATTCTTTTGTGCGTCGTTATAAAAATCATCTTTTGAAGGATATATTTCGTCCCATTGAAGAATTCCTTCATTATTCATTTTTTTAATTGCCTTTTGTACAAAGAAAAATATTTCTTCAATATTGTTTATGTTTGCTTTCTTTATATTCATTTAACGTTATTATATTATTTTTAAATATAATTTCCAATATTGATATCGATAACAGTACGGAAATCAGTTTTATAAGCAAAAAAATAGTGTAGGAAGAAGTTCAATAAAAAATGATGCTAGAAAACGAATCTGGTAAAAAAAAAGCGGAACCTGGAAAAACTAAAAAACCTGGTTCCGCTAAAAAAAATTAGGAGGCTGTTTAAGGTGGATTATTTTGAGTTGTCAGCCCATGCAACGGAAAAACTTGGAAAAAGTTGAGCTTGATAATATGAAGCAACTTCTTCTGTAAAAAGTTTGTCCAGCATTGACTGGTAACTTATTATTTTTCCAACATAATTAAGTGTGGTTTGAGGGGTTTTGTTAGCCCTTACTCGTCCCGTACCTGCATTGTACATTGCCAGTGCAGAAACTTCGTTGCCTGCCGTATTAAGGCAGAACCTTAAATGGGACATTCCATACTTTGCACTTACAAAAGGATCAAAAAAATCTGCTTCCGTAAGCTTGGGGAAAGAGTTGCTGTTCAACTGGAATAAGCCTCTGTCCACTGTATTGTTGGAATTATTATTAACTGCCTTTACGTTATATCCACTTTCCGTAAAAGCAAGTGCAAATGCCAGTGACAAAGGAATTTCATTTTTATCGGCTTCAATAAGAATTGCCCTTGAAACTTCTCTGTTTCCTGTAATCTGGAAATAGAACCATTCAACTGAATCCCGCGATACTGCCTGCCTGTAATAATACAGTCCATCATCTTCTTCGCGCTTTCGTGTTTCGAATGCTATTTCCTCAAGATAACTCTGATATGAAATATCTTTTTCTGTCTCATAGGAATTATCTTCTTTGTAACTTTCTGTTTTTGCGTGCGATGCATATTCAGTAACAGATGAATCTGCATCAATAACTTTTGCAATTTCTTTATCTTTTGCTGCGTTTCTTTTTGAAGAAGGGAACGTAAAGTAAACTGAAAGAACGGCAGCTGTTAATAAAATTGATAGAAAGAAGACTGAAAAACACGCATTATGAAAATCATCGGAATACGAGTCAGCGTACATCGCTTTTTCATCCTCTAGCATTATCTCCCCTCGTTATGCGGGTGATAATGCCACAAATCGAAAAAAAAGACAAGAGAATTTTAATGAAAATTATGATTTTTTAATGCATTTACATCTAGAAGTATGAAAGCTTTGCGGTTTATTGCAAAATGCTGTAAAAATTTGCACTATTGCCGAGGTTAATACTCAACAACCGAATATTCTGTCAGCCCTGCGGCTTTTTCAGAATTGCATTTTTTTACAAAATACAGATATTGTGCATGCTTTATGGCAAGAGTATCCATGAATTGTGCAGCTGTATTGTTTTCAAGAATTTGCAGAGGCAGTTCAAATCCTATTATGGAAACACAGTCTTTAAGTCTTCTTGCCGTATGATTGTATGAATTTATGAAATTTTCCTTGTCTTCTTCTGAGTCAAGTTTTTTATCAATTACAGGAATTAATATTGCAAAAGCATTTGTTTCATCAGCCTTTTTTAAGAAAGTGCGGAGTTCTGCAAGAAGTTCCTCGTTGTATGATTCTGGTTCAAGTTCGATTTTTGACCATGGAATTGAAAGCGAAAAATAACTGCAGCCAGGCAGAACTGAAATGTTTTCGATTTCAATATTTTTCAAGCCTTCAAGAGAAATGCATGTGTTGTCTTCGATTTTGTAAAGGTTTTTATCTTTTGCAGTAAAGAGTGGAGTCAATTTCATGGTTTTGGAATCCTTTTTGAATGATGTTTATTAAGAGTGATTTAAAATAAATATGGTCTTTATGACAGGCATAAAGACCATTCAAAAAATCTATTCTGTAAGAATTTTTATTACTTGTGCTTTATCCTGTGTAGTAAGGATTTCCTGTCTCTTTTCAGGACTCTTGAACAAAAGACTTACTTCTGCAAGGAACTGAAGGTGTGGACCTGTTTTGTTTACAGGTGACAGCGTCATGATGAAGATTCTGCAAGGTTCCTGATCGAGAGAGTCAAAATCTACCGGATTGTCTGAAATTCCAATGCATGCAACCAAATCTGTAACTGTATCTGTCTTGCCGTGTGGAATTGCAATTCCATGTTTCATTCCTGTTGACATTTTACGCTCGCGATCGAGTACGCACTCACGGGCAGCTTCCTTGTCTGTAAGTTTTCCTGCCTTATATAAAATATCGAGCATCTCGTCAACAATTTCTTCTTTTGTCGTACCTTTTAAGTGAAGGTTTACGGTGTCTACTGTTAATACTGTTTTCAAATCCATATCTAAATCTTATTTCCACTTTGATAACTTGTCAAGGTGTAAAGCTAAATTAATTTTCAGTTTTTTAAAGACTTACAGATTTACTCTTATGTCAATTTGTATGCCTTTAAATGCTTTTTTAGCTGTAATTCCAGAGATAAACATTGTGCATGCTTTTAAGATAGAGGAATGTTCCTGAATAAAGCATGCAGACTCCAAGAATAAGCCCCGCAATTGATATGCTGTGCGAAAGAATTTGGAAGCCAAATTCCATAAGGCCGAATCCTATTGTTACTTTGTGACTGATTCCTTTTTTGTTGTTTGAAGAAATCAGCAGAAGAAGGCTTGAAAATGTTAAAATTACTATGGAACTGTTAATTCCCTTGTGATATGCATGATTGCAGCTGAAATTTGGAAGCAGGCTGCCTGTGTTAATCGGTATGAATATTCCAAACAGAAGGGATACTATAAAAATAATAAAGATGTTCTTTTCGATATTCTGTCTTTGTTCAGGTTCGCTCATTGTTACCAGCAGCATCATGGCTAACGGAGCAATTACTTTTGCGAATATTATAAGGTTCTGGCATACAATAAGCCTGTCCGAATATGTAAAGGCCATATCAAAAAGTATGAGCCAGAAACGGATTGAATCAAGTCCAACTGCGAAAATGAATACAGCAAGGTAAATTATTTCAGAAGCCTGTGTTTTTTCAAAAATGGAATACAGCAGGTAAAAGGCAATCACCGAAAAAATCATCTCTGCAAACATCGATATTATAGGGCATATCGGATTGTACGCGAATATGAATGACGAATGTTTTGGATATATAGAAGGTGCTGGAATATTGAAAGTTCCGCTTTTAATTTCATAAATGAGGAATATAATATTGAATAGTAGAAAAGCTGTGCATATACCTGAAAAAAGCAGGTTGAAGTTGTTTCGTGTCCGTAACGTCATATTTAAAATAATAATGGCGTAATAAATATTAGTAAAGACTTAAAAAAAAATTCCGATGATGATATTATATAGGTGAATCCGTGAAAATCATCATTGTTGATTTTTTATAGGGTAATTTTGGATTTTTCTGAAAGATATAGAAAGTCATTTTTCTGGGAGGATTTGATGAAGAGAATTCTTTTTATGGCGGTTGTACTTGCCGTGTTTTCTGTTGTTTTGTCTGCCGGTGATGTTGCAACTTTTGTTGACAAGGGGTTTTCGGATGACGGCAAATCGTATGTTTTCGGACAGTTCGGACGTACTGATAATAAATTTCAGGGATGGGCAGAAATCTATCATGTAGACATTGCTTCTAATGATTATGTTGACGGCGGCGTTTTTAAGATTAATCCTACTGCCGTTACAGCAGAAAAATCAGGAAAAGAAGTGTATGGAGCATTGGAATCAAAAAGCGACTATTATATAAAAAAATTAGGCTGTAAACCTGCCGATGCAGATCATGTTCTTTATATTTGTGATGATGCAAAAAAATCTGGAACAGACGAAATTGTATTTAAGGATTACAGAAGTGCTTCTGATGGAAAATCTGATGTGTTCAGCATTCAGCTTATACCTACAGTAAGCGGAACTGGTAAAAATGTTCGTTCCTCTTTCTTTATCATGATGGAAGTGACAGGTGCAGACGGAAATGTAAAACTTCGCAGAAAGATTGGAAATCCTGATATTGTACGAAAAGGTATTTCTGCATATAAAATTGAACGCATAATGTGCGATAAAACAGGAACACGTTTTATTTTTGTAGTGGAAAAAACACTGGAAGATGAAAACGGAACTTCTATACGTTATATGGTGGAAGCCGTTCAGTTGTAAAATAAGAATTCTCATACAATCTATATAAATTTTTGTTATAATCCGGAAAAGGAAGTTAAATTTTTCTTTTTCGGATTTTTTTTTGCCCAATTAACTGTACGGAGCGTCGAAGAGAGTTCATTACAAAATTAATTGAGGTGGTTTTATGAGAAAATGTTTTATGACTGAATTAAAATTTGGAAAGAAAGATTTATTTTTTGAACCGCTTAAGGGTAAAGCGGGTGGAATTGCCGTAATTCTTGCACAGGCGTGCATTCTTGCGGGAATTGTACTTTGTATGGTTTTCCCTGTTTCCTGTACGATGCCTTCTGAAAATGGAGGCAGTCTTAACGGAGATTATAATACTCCTGTTATTGAAGGGGTTGAAGTTGTTGATGAAAAAACAGTTCGTGTTGATTTTTCGGAGCCTGTTGTCGTAAAGGATGGGGGAGTTTCTTCTGCTGATGAACAGAATTCCAATGCGGAAAAAAAGTCTGAAGCAGAAAAGGATGCTGCTGTGGAAGAATCGTCTGAGGCTGAAAAGGATGCTGCTGTGGAAGAATCGTCTGAGGCTGAAAAGGATGCTGTTGCGGAAAAAACATCTGAGGCTGAAAAGGATGTCGTTGCGGAAAAAACGTCTGAGGCTGAAAAGGATGTCGTTGCGGAAAAAACGTCTGAATCTGAAAAGAATACCTCTGCTGAACAGAACACTGAAATTGAAAATAATGCTGATTTGGAAACGAAAAATGATGTTGCAGAAGGTAAAAACGCTGAAATTTCAGGGGAAGATAAAGAGGCAGCTGGTAGTATAGAGAATAAAAAAACTGATGCAGAAAAAACAGAACAGTCTGGCGTTCCTGATGTAACTTATAGCGATGACGGAAAGAGTGTTACGTTTACTATCCCTGAAGAAACAGAAGCGGGAAAAGAATATACGATTACTGGCAAAGTCGAAGATGAAAACGGTAACAGCCTTACTTTTTCAATTCCGTTTGCGGGTTACAATGGAAAGGTTCCTGCAATTCTTATGACCGAAATTCAGACAGAAAGTGTTGCTCAGACTCCAAAAGAAAAGAAAAATGGAACTTATAGGAATGAATTTGTTGAATTCCTTGCACTTACTTCTGGAAATCTTGCGGGGCTTGAATTACTTAGTGCTAATGACGGTGCTGAACGTGTTTATAAATTCCCTGCCGTAGAAGTTTCTGCTGGTGAAATATTTGTCGTTCATTTGCGTAACAGGGGCGAAGGTTGTGTAAATGAAACGGGCGAAGATTTGTCTGCTGCAACATCAGGTTATTCAACAGAAGGAATTCGTGATTTGTGGTGGGATTCTGACAGTACGGCTCTTGGAAATCAGAATGATATTCTTATTGTACGTAACAGTGCGGACGGTGTTGTATTTGATGCCGTTATGTTCAGAAAAACAGATACAGAAGAATGGAATAAGAAATTTATTGAATATGAACAGATTGTTGCTGAATCTGGAATTTATGAAAATGCTGATATAAATAATGCTTCTGTAACGGACGAAAAATCAGTCTCAAAAACTCTTGTACGTAAAGATGCCTTGCTTTTAAAAGAAAAGCTTTCAGGCAAAGAACAGATTGTATATCCTGTAAATGCAGATAAGAATTCCTGGATTGTAGGTTCTGCAACACCGGGTGTTATTGAAAAAATTGAATGATAATCTTTACTTCATATAAAAGGCGGAAAAGGAATGCAGGTGTTTGCAATTTATGCTCATAATTACTAAACTATAGACATGATAGTATCAGAAAAGGTCAGAAATCTGCATCCTTACGTTCCGGGTGAGCAGCCGAAAGACCGTGATTATATAAAATTAAATGCGAACGAAAATCCTTATCCGCCTGCCGAAAATGCAAGGAAGGCTGTAATAGAATTCATTGAAAAACATCCCGAAAAAATGGGGTTGTATCCGGATCCTGATTCATGTGAGTTGAATAAGGAAATAGCTTCGCTTCTTAATAAAACGGGTGGAGTTTTATGCAGGGCTGCCGTTGCTCCGGACGGCTCTGTAACGCCTTCTGAACGTGATAGAATTCCTTTTGAAGTTACCCCTGATATGATTTATTCAGGCAATGGCAGCGATGAAGTGCTTTCTTTTCTGTTCTATGCGTTTTTTGACAGTTCAAGGCGTTTTGTAATGCCTCAGTTTACATATAGTTTTTATCCGGTTTATGCAGGTTTTTATAATATTCCGATGGAACTTGTGCCGTTAAAAGATGACTGGTCTCTTGATGTTCCACAGATGCTTGCAAAAGCAGAAAAAGATGGCGGCGGTATTATATTCGCAAATCCGAATGCACCTACAGGAATTGGAATGAGCCGAGAGGAGGTTCGCTCCATGATAAAGAAGGCTCCGTCTGATTCAATTTTTATTGTTGACGAAGCTTATGTAGATTTTGGTGGTGAAAGTTGTATTCCGTTGCTTGCAGAGTTCAAGAATCTTGTGATTGTAAGGACCTTCAGCAAGAGTCTTTGCGGGGCAGGTATGAGGCTTGGATACATTGTATCTTCTCCTGAACTTGTTGCAACAGTTCTGACGGTAAAGAATTCTGTAAATCATTTCCCGATTGATGCACTCGCTCAGGTTGCAGGTCGTGCTTCCTGTCAGAATCCTGCTTATTATTGCAAATGTGCAGCGGCTGTTGTGCAGGAACGTGATAAATTCTATGAATTCCTCATCAGCAAGGGATTTTATTGTATAAAATCTCAGACGAATTTTCTTTTTGCGAAAAAAGACGGTATTCCAGGAAGTGAAATATACAAACGCATAAAGGAAGAAGGTATTTTGATAAGGCATTTTAATACGCCTGGCATAGAAGATTTTGTCAGAATTACAATTGGTACTCCTGAACAAATGGCATTACTAAAGGCAGCTTTTGAAAAATGTATCTGTTAGTAATAAAACAGCTTGTTACGATGTCGTTCATAGTTGTTGCCGGCTTTATGTTTGCAAAGGCATTTAAGGTCGGCGAACGTGAACAGAAATTTTTGAGCAAACTCCTTTTGTATTTTGTAAATCCTTGTCTCGTGCTCAGTTCTTTTAATCTTGAATTTGATTTCCTGAAATTGAAGCAGCTTTTGTTCATGGCATGTGTTTCGATTGTTCTTCATGGAATTATGATTCTTATAGGATATGTATGTGTTCATTCAAAAAATCCTTCGCAGGAATCTTATGACAAGCTGGACAGAATTGGTGTTGTGTTTACAAACTGCGGTTTTGTAGGCATCCCGTTGATTCGCGGTGTCTTTGGCGATGAAGGCGTATTTTTCCTTATGGGGTATCTGGTAATATTCAATGTTTTTTTGTGGACTTACGGTTACTATATTTTAAGCGGCACTATAAGCATAAGAAAAATCGTGTTGAATCCTAATATTATCTGTGTATGTCTTGGTATATTGATTTTCTGCATGCCTTTTACCCTTCCGTCGTTTATTGCAAAACCTGTTTCTATGATTGGAGATGTGAATACTGCCGTGTCGATGATTCTTATCGGAATTATGTTCGCGGATTTCAAGATGCCTGAGGTTCACGAAATAAGCACTTCTGTATATATAGGACGTGTTGTAAGATTTTCATTTTTGCGTCTTGTTCTGTGCGCCCTTGTGAATATGGCTGTTCTTTTTGTAGTGTACAGGCTTTTTCATAAAATTCCAGATTCTCGAATGATGCTTTTTGTTGCCCTTATCTGTTCCATGTGTCCTGCAGCAACCAGCGTTCCTAGTCTTGCCTGCGTTTTTGACAAAGATACATCGTATGCAAGCCTTCTTGTGTGTACGACAAGCCTTTTATGTATGATTACAGTGCCATCTTTTGTTGCAATTGCAGATTTTTTATTAAAAAATGGTTAAAAAATTTTAAAAAGTGTCAACTTTTTGCATGATTTTTTCTAGATGTTATGCAAATGACAAATATAATTTTTGATCAACAAATCAAACCACCGATTTATCCTTTAATTGCGGGTGGTGGAAGTACATTCCAGATTCAGCTAAAGGAGGGAACAGACCTATCAACGGGTTCTGCTCATCGCTCTTATCCTTTTTTCGACAGGTTTTAATTCATATTAGAACCAACCAAAAAAGTATTCCTTAAATAAAACAAAAAATTATTGAGGAATTTTCTACTTATTCTCACTTTTTTTTTATATTAACGTTATACGTTATTATGGGGGTTGTTATATGTATTCTACTTCGCTTCAGTTTATCAATGCAAAAATCGATGATGCAAGAAAACTTTTTCCTGGTTTTACAGCAGAGGAAGAAAAAGAACTTGCTGAAAAAATGAAGCAGGGCGATGTTGCGGCTAGAGATGCTATTATTTACAGTACTCTTGGTCTTATCAGAACGGAAGTGCAGAGACTTCACATTTCAAATGTTGAATTTGAAGATTTGCTGCAGGATGGTTTCCTTATTATGCTTGAAAAGATTTCTGATTTTGACCCGTCTCGTGGAACTCGTTTTTCTACTTTTATCTGGCCTTGGGTATGGCAGTATGTTTCAAAGTGGAATCTTCCTGTAAAAAACAGATATCTTACTTTGTCTAAAAAGATTTTTTCCGCAAAAAATATCCTCAGAGAACAGAAAGGTTATGAACCTTCTGAAAGTGAAATTGCTGCATATCTTGGTATGGACGAAGCTAAACTTAAGTCAAAGATGGAAATCCTTGCAAGAGCGGTTCCTGTTTCTCTTGATAAGCCTTTGTCTTTATCTGACAAAACTGATTCTGATAAGGTTTGTTTTGGTGATATGATTGCAGAAAACCGTTACGATAATCCTGAAGAAAAGGCAATTTCTGACGAAGTTTCAAGAGTTTATAAGAAAGCCCTTTCTGTCCTTAATGAAAAGGAATATGCAATCTATACAACTTGTCATGGATTTTCTCTTGAAGACGATGCTCATGTAAGTTATCACGAAGCAGGTTTGCGCCTTGATATGAGTCATGAAGGTGTTCGCCAGAATGATAAAAAGGCAAAATTAAAGGTTCGTGCCTGCCTTGTTGAAGAAGGCATTCTGGCAGCCTGAGCGATTTTTCTTAAGCTGTTCATTAAATTTTTTCTTAAGCTTGTTCATTTCACGGCTGGCATCTGTCTTGTCTCTGTTGAAAGCTGATGCCACCTGCTGCTGGGATGGAAAGCTTCCCGTGTGCAGGAATTGAGAAAGCATGTTTTTGTCGGTAAAACGGCGGTTGTAAAGAAGGTTGTCTATATCACCTTCTGTAAAACTTTCTGAAATAAGTTTCGAAAGCTGTTTTAAAAGCCATGCCGTTATCAGGGCCGAATCATATTTTTTCGTGCGTTCCTGCTGTCCGTCGTATACAAGTTCCCAGTTTTTGAAAAATATTTCATATTCTTTCGGAAAGTTTGTTTTTGTCGGCGGCTGTGTTGCTGTTATTTTCTTTTCCAGGTCAATTTCGGTTTTGATTGCTTTGTTTAGTGTTTTGTTCAATGCTTTTGTAAGGTAATTGATGAAAGGTTTTCCGCGGGCAGGATTAAAGGAATCGATGCATCTTCGTGTACATTCTGTAATTTCGTCTTCGTATCTGGAAATGTCTTTTGAAGAATCATGTTTTTCTGAAAAAAGTATGACCCAGAAGCCGAGCTGTGCAAAAAGTCTGTTCCATTCGGTTGAATGCAGTTCGGATTTTGATTTAGGTTCTTTGAGGTTTTGAATTTGCGGATAAAGCTTGTTTATTTCATTTTCAATCTGGCTTATGGTGAATGAGTCGCATAAATCATCATCGTTGTGCTGCATCGAAATCTCCATTAATGATTTTATACGTAATTATTCTGCCGTGCAAATAATATTTTGCAATTAGAAAAAAAGGTACTATATTAAAAAGTACATAACTGAAATTTTAAAATAAAAAGTTCATTCATTTTCTATTTTTTAAGGAGTTTTACTGTCATGGAAAAAAAGACTATACGTTGGAATGTTGTCGGAGCAATAGAAACTGTTTGTAAGGCTAGTTTTAAGAATAAACTTAAGGTTAAAGACGGTAAAGAAAATGAAAAAGCTGTTGAAAGACTGAATTCATATCTGGGAGTTGAAACTCTCGCTACTGTCGTTTTTTGTGCGATGGTAAGCCGTTTTTTTGATGACGATGATGATGAATCTACTTATCAGGATCTTGCAAGTTATTTTGATGTTACTGTTATGACTATGGTAAAGCATCGCAAGGTTCTGGAAGTTCTTGCTGAAAAGCATTACATCGATAAGGCCGCTGTGCGCCGCTACCGTGCATCAGACAGCATCGGTTCAAAAAGATATAAGGTTAATCGTAACGTTATTTTCTCACTTCTTGATAATAAAGAAATTCAGGTTGTTTCGGATGAAAACAGAATTGATTCGGTTTCTATAACACATCAGGTTGGCGAACTTGTAGAAGAACGGGAGTCTTGTGATATGTCAACCCGTTCCCTTATTCGCGAAGTTGAATTCATTGAGCATAATAATGAAGAAATGGAGTTCATTAAGGAAACTAAGAAAATTTTGGATGATATAATGGACAGAATTTTCTTTTACGATACCTGTAAGGATTTTCTTTCTGGATATCCTACTCAGCTGAACAGAACTTTAAACGATATTTATGATACTTCTGCAATGTTGAGGGTTGGAGAGCAGTTCCTTAGGGGAGTGCATCCTCTTTTGAAATTAAACCTTATTGAATTTGATAAAAAAGGTTCTATGTCTGAATCTACCGTTATGTTGAGCGAAAAGGGAAAGGAACTTTTTCTTGGAGAGGCCGCATCAATTTATGATTCGCAGATTGATGAAAGGAATATGATTCTTCCTGAAAAAATTGCCGCTAAAAAACTGTTCTACAGCGATGACAATCTGCATATGATTGATGAATTGAGCGAGGCAATGGAAGAAAACAGCCTGAATGCAATTCAGAAGAGGCTTAAGGAACGTAATATGCCTGTTGGAGTGGCTGTTCTTCTTTATGGTGCACCAGGAACCGGTAAAACGGAAACTGTATATCAGATTGCAAAAAAAACAGGGCGGGCCATTGTTCATGTTGATATTTCAGAGACAAAATCCTGCTGGTTTGGTGACAGCGAAAAACTTATAAAAAAAGTTTTTTCTGATTACAGAAAAACATGTGAAATTGCACGTAAAAAAGGTGAGAAAATTCCAATTCTTCTTTTTAATGAAGCTGACGCAGTTTTTCAGAAAAGAACGGATATCACTCATGCGAATGTAGCAAAAACCGAGAACGCAATGCAGAATATCATTCTGGAGCAGATGGAAAGTCTTGATGGAATTCTTATTGCAACGACAAATCTTGCTGATTATATGGATAAGGCTTTTGAACGAAGGTTCCTTTTTAAGATTGCCTTTGAAAATCCTTCTGTAAAATCAAAGAAGGCAATCTGGATGGATAAACTTGACTGGCTTGATGAAAAAGATGCTGAAGATTTTGCCCGTAAATATGATTTGTCTGGTGGAGAAATTGATAATATCGTAAGAAAAATTTCGATGGAAGAAATAATTCACGGAACAAGGCCTTCTATCGAAAAAATTGATGAGATGTGCCGTCAGGAAAAACTTCGCGGAAGTGATTATCATAATAAAGTCGGATTTTCACTTTAGATGGATTTTATAATGGTTTTCTGTTAAACCGATTATAATATTTGTTTATGAATGCCTTATGCTTCATAATCTGGTTTGTTTTCAGCCGCAGAAAGTGCTTCGTCAGCAAGAGAACTGATGTAAGTTGCTTCTGCGGCTTTTTCTTTTGTAGTTCCTGCCGCACCTAAAGACTGTCTCTGTAGTTCCTTGTTTTCCTGCTGCTTTTTAAGAAGCATTTTTGCATGCATTAAAATTTCTGCGGCCTTTGTTCCTTTTATATGGAGGAGCTGAGCAATTGCTGCTTCCGGTTGAGATGCTATGTTTTCAAGAGTAACGAATTCTTTTTGAAGAAGCTGCAGCCGTTTTTCTCCAATGCCTGGAATTTTCAGCATTACGGATTTTGTATTTTCTTTTGTTCTAAGTTCCTGATTCCTGCTTGTTGCAAAACGGTGTGTTTCATCTCGGACACGCTGTAAAAGTCTTAAAGCATCGCTTCTTTTTGGCAGACATATCGGTACGGAATTACCAGGCCTGTAAATTTCCTCGTCGCGTTTTGCAAGACCTGCAATCGGTATATCAAGTCCGAGTGCCTGCAGAATGCCTTCGACTGCATTTCCCTGACCGATGCCTCCGTCTATTAGGATAAGGTCTGGCATATCAGCCTGTTCGTTTAATAATCTTGAATATCTTCTTGTAACGGCTTCTCTCATGGAAGCAAAGTCATCAATATAACCGTCTGTCGTTTTAAGCCTGAAATACCTGTAATTTTTTTTGTCAGGATTTCCGTTGTAAAAGCTTATGAGTGAGGCAACCGGCCATTTTCCACCGATGTGCGCAATATCAAAACCTTCAATGCGTACAGGAAGTGTATCAAGATTAAGAAGTTCCTTCAGTTCTTTTAAGGCAGGCATATCGCCGCGTTCCCTAAGGCGTCTTGTAATATCTTCCTTTGCGTTCTGCCGCGCCATATTCATTGCGGCAATATCTTTTTCGGCTTCAGCTTTTTCTCCGTTGCCTGTAATTTCTAGCTGGCATTTTACGTCCGGATAGGTTTCGCTCATCCATCTTGAAACAAGAGCGTATTCATCTGTCGTAGGAACGTAAATTCGCGGCGGAATGTGTGCTGAATCTTCGTAGTATGCATTCATGAATTCGCCGATAAGTTCTGAATCTTCATTCAATGATTCAACCCTGTAATTTTCGCGGCCTAAAAGTTTACCCTGACGTATTTTGAGTACGGTAAAACTTACCAGTTCGCCTTCTCGTGCATGTGCAATATAGTCCCGGTCTTCGGAATCAAAATTTTCAACGATATTCTGATTCATAAGAATCATAAGTGCTTTTATTCCGTCGCGAAGCCTTGCCGCTTTTTCAAAATTCAGTTCCGATGCTGCCTTTTTCATTTCGGCTGTAATGTTTTCTATGGCCTTTTCGTTTTTGCCTTCCAGAATGCATTTTATTTCCGAAATGAATTCATTGTAATCTTTATTAGATATCTTATCGCAGCAAGGTGCTTTGCATTGTTTCATGTGATAGTAGAGGCATGGTGTGTCGCGTTTTCTAAAGATTCTGCATCTTCTTACAGGATACAGCTTGAAAAGCGTTTCTATAAAAGTATCAAGTGCTCCGACATCTGGATATGGTCCGTAATATGAAGAGCCGTCCTGTAAGATTCGTCTCGTCCTGAAAATTCTTGGATATTCTTCTTTTGTGATTCTTAATACAGGATAGGATTTTCCGTCCTTTAAGTTGATGTTGTAACGCGGTGAATATTTTTTAATAAGATTGTTTTCAAGAAGCAGTGCTTCGTATTCGTTAGAAGTTGTTATGTATTCTATAGAAACGGCATGCGCAATCAGCAGGCGGGTTTTTATATTCTTCTGTCCCGAAAAATATGAGCACAATCTGTTTTTAAGGTTTTTAGCTTTTCCCACGTATATGACGGTTTTATCCTGATTACGCCACAGGTATACTCCGCTCGATAACGGTGCTTTGAGTGCTGTCTGATGTAAAGTTTCCCATGTCTTTGTTTTATTCACACATTCAGTATAGAGATTTTACGGAAATAAAAAAGCATGAATTTAAATTTTCTAAACAATTTTTTTTAAATGCCGATGAACAAAATAGGTGTCTATATGATTATTTTTCGAACGGCCTTAAAAAAAATATTTATAATTTCTTTTGTTTTCCTGTCTGTATTTCAGTGTCTTTATTCCGAAAAAAGGACGCTTGTTCTTGGCGGTAAAGACGGCTGGGATGATTTTGCTTATGAAGAAAACATTACTATTGGAAAAGGTCGCTTCGGTTATGATTGTGTGGAAGTTTCTACAAATGCCTTCAGATATGATGATTATACGGATCTTCTTATAAGTTTTGAAAATGGTGTTCAGATAGAAGGCGATTATGAAATAGTTGAAAATTATCTTCGCAATACAGATGCTTCTGTAATGGGAAAAAGTGCCGGTTTGAGCCGCAATACAGGCGGACTTTCCATAAGAGGACAGCCCGGAAGTTTTTTTGGCACAGAAGGTTTAACAGGTTCATTTTCAATTGAATTCTGGCTTTGCCCGTCTCTTTCCGAAAACGGAGAAGTTGTTGTTGACTGGCAGACTTCGCGAACAGTTGACAGACGGCTTGTGTTTCAAATGATAAATTCTTCTTTTCAGAAAGGGCATCTTGAATGGACGTTCACGAATCTTTTTGAATTATATTCTGGTGATAACGGCGAGGTAAAGCTTTCCGGTTCTTCTACGATTATTCCTGACAGTTGGAGTTATCATGTAATTTCATTTGATGCAGAT
>CAMOWQ010000055.1 GCA_946628495.1 uncultured Treponema sp.
GAAATAATTGAATATAATAAATGCAATGGAAATTGTGTTGTTTCCTGCGGTTTTGCTAAATATACTCCAGACAAAGACACTAATTTTCTTTCAGTATTTGAACGTGCAGATAAAAAAATGTACGAAAAGAAAAGGATGTTAAAGCAGGATAATGGAAAAGACTGATAAAAAAAATAATATAAAAAATCTGATTATCTCAATATTGATTTTTACAGTAATTGTATTTACTGCAATCATTTTTTCAGAATTGTTTTTTGGTTCGCGGGAGTATTCACCTTCAAAACTCAAAAATGGTAAATCAAATCATCAGCCAAAAATGATGTATTCACCAAAAACTACAGAACTCGAAGTTTATAAAATAGATGAAGAATCTTCTAATTCCGATTCAACTTTTGCTTCAGATTCTAATTCAGGCATACAATTTTATTGTAAATACAACGGAATCCGCCATGATTTTATTCTTGATTTGCCCGAAAACACAAAAGATGCACCTCTTATATTAATGCTTCCAGGCTACGGTAATTCCGCAGAATCATTTCGAAATACAATACAAATTCATAAAGAAGCTGTTTCAAGAGGTTATGCCGTTGCATATATAAACGGCGCAAAAAATCCTGATGATAAAACAATGGCAATCGGCTGGAGATGGGATTCAACTGGAAAACAGCATGCAAAAAAAAATGCAAAAAACAGCATTCATACAGAAAATGACACGGCTTTTCTGATTGATATTGCATATTATCTTTCCGATGAATATTCCTTTAACAAAAAAAGGCTTTTTGCCGTCGGATTCAGCAACGGTGGATTCATGATTCACACACTTGCAATGCAGGCTTCTGATGTATTCTGTGCTTACGCAAGCTTAGCGGGAAAAATGAGCGGCAATATATGGAACATACGTAATAAAAAAAATGATTTAAATTTTCTTCAGGTAACAGGCGAAAAAGATGATGTTGTTCCTAAAAACAGTGACGGTACTGCACGTCACGCAAAAGCTCCCGCAATAGAAGATGTAATGCACTATTGGGCAGAATCGAGCGGCTTAAAAACAGAAGCGACAGAATCAATAGGAAACGGCTCATCTCTCATAAAATATTCGGATACTCACCGCAAAAAAAAGGTGTGGCATCTTATTGTAAAAGACGGAAGACATTCCTGGCCTGTAAAAAACATAAACGGAATAGACACAAATCAACTGCTTTTGGACTTTTTTGATTCTGCAGAATAACCATCAGTTTTCCCCACATCAGTTTTCAACTACTAGAACCTATACCCCATCTGTGATATATTCATGCCATGCGATTGATTTTTATACGCCACGGCGACCCGGATTACGAACATGATGATTTAACAGAAAAAGGAAAACGCGAAGTTGAACTTCTTACAAAACGCGTCTGCAAATGGCAGAATATCACGCAAATTTATCAGTCACCGATGGGCAGGGCAAAAGCGACTGCAGCTCCAAGCCTCAAGGCACTCGGAAAAGAAGCCATAACATTCGACTGGCTTCAGGAGTTTAAATATAATACAAAATTACCGCGTAACTATCCCGACAAAAAACTTGCAGGCAAAGACGTAATGTGCTGGGATCTTGAACCGGAATTCTATACCTCAGATAAGAAATTTTTTGACAAAGATAAATGGACAGACTCAACGTTCATGAAAGCAGGAAACATCAAAAAACCTTATAAAATGGTTTGCGATGGAATTGACGGGCTTCTTGCAGAATACGGTTATATCCGCAACAAAAAAAATTTCTACGACGTAAAGTCACCGGTTCCAAACCACAACTGGAACGAACCTCTTTTCCGCTATCACTTAAAATCTGTAAAAGATGATTATCCGGAAGAAACAACTCTTGTATTTTTCTGTCACCTTGGAGTAATGTTTACGATTATTGCACACCTTACAGGCCTTTCCCCAATGCAGCTCTGGCAGGGATTTTACGTTGCCCCTACTTCGATTACAGTTTTGAACAGCGAGGAACGCTTTAAAGGTCAGGCATGGTTCCGTGTAGAACGCCTTGGCGATACAAATCACCTTACGAACGGCGGCGAAAGAATAAGTTCAAGCGGATATTTTGCTGATGTTCTGCAGGAAAACATTTAGTCTAAAGATTTTTAGTTAAAAAAGTACATTTTTACTTAATTTTATGCTATAATGATTGCATGAGTAAGACAAATAAAATCAGACTTTCGGATATAGCAGAAAAATTAAACGTAAGCACAGTAACGGTTTCAAAAGCGCTTGCAAATAAAGAAGGTGTCGGCAACGATTTACGCAAGAAAATCAAAGAACTTGCAGAAGAAATGGGTTATAAAGCAAAGTCAAGCTCACAACCGTCGTCTAATTCAAGAATAACAGGCAATATCGGAATTCTGATTCCAAACAGATTTTTTTCTCCAAGCACTTCTTTTTACTGGTATATATTCAATTATCTTTCAACGGAACTTCTTCACCGAAATTATTATACAATTATGGAACTTCTTTCGGATGAAGACGAAAAACAGATGAACATTCCCAGAATGATTCAGGATAACAAGGTAGACGGCATTATAATACTGGGACAGATTAAATCAAATTACATAAACAGGATAAACGCTTCTTACGACAAATTTATTCTTCTTGATTTTTATACAAACGAAATGATTTTTGACAGCGTTTCCAACGATGATTATTACTGTTCCTACATTCTTACAAGTTATGTAATTCAACAGGGACATAAAAATATACGATTCGTAGGAAATTTTGAAGCTACAAGTTCAATACGCGACCGTTTTATGGGTTTTCAGAAAGCGATGCTCGAAAATAAGCTTAAAGTTTCAATTGATGATATTATTCCAGACCGCGATGAAAACGGAGGCTTTATAAACATTCCGTTACCAGAAGATGATTCTATGCCTACGGCTTTTGTGTGCAATAACGATGAAACAGCTGCAAATGTAATAGAAAGGTTAAATGAACGGGGATTTTCAGTTCCAGATGATGTGTCGGTCACTGGTTTTGATAATTATCTTTCGCATAATAAACCACAGTGCGGAATAACAACCGTATACATCCGTCCAGAAGACACGGCCTCTGTAGCAGCCGACCTTATAATCAAAAAAATTACAGGCCAGCCGTATATAAAAGGAAGGCATCTAATAAGCGGATCCCTGATAATCAGGGATTCCGTAAAAAAGATTACTCAGTAGGTCTTTTCTTCAAGTTCTTGCTTTCTGCAATAGCCTGACCTTCACCAACCTGCTGCTCCATCATAGCACGAACTTTAAGAGGAAGTCCGAACAATGTAATGAAGCCCTGAGCGTCTTTGTGGTTATAAAGTTCACCGGTTGTAAATGATGCGATTGATTCGTTGTAGAGGCTGTATTTAGAACCGCTACCAGCTCCGCGGATAGCACCCTTAATCAACTTAACCTTTGCCCAACCTGTTACAGTTTCTTCTGTCTTATCAACAAATGCCATACATGCATCCATCAAAGTGGTAAACCATTTTCCATCATAGATAAGTTCACCCATGCGGATAGAAACCTGCTGCTTGTAGTGATAAGTTTCGCGGTCAAGACAGATATGATCCATCATTCTGTGAGCAAAGTAAAGGATTGCTCCACCAGGTGTTTCGTAAACGCCACGGCTCTTCATACCTACACAGCGGTTTTCACAGATATCAACAAGGCCAACACCGTTGCGTCCGCCGATTACGTTGAGTTCGGTCAAGAGGTCAAGAGCGTTCATCTTTTTGCCGTTAAGTCCAACAGGAATACCCTTTTCAAAGTCGATTGTTACATACTCGCCTTCTTCAGGAGCTTCTTCTGGAACGCAGGTATTCTTAAGCATGTGCTTGTAGTTTGGTTCATTTTCAGTCTTTTCAAGTTCAAGACCTTCGTGGCTCAAGTGCCAGATGTTCTCGTCGCGTGAATATGACTGGTCTTTCTTCATTGGAACTTCAAGTCCGCGGTCTTCAAGGAATTTAATTTCAGCTTCGCGGCTATCCATATTCCATTTGTCATCACGCCATGCAGCGATTACTTTTATGTCTGGAGCAAAAGCTTTGATAGCAAGTTCAAAGCGAACCTGGTCATTACCCTTACCTGTAGCGCCGTGACAGATTGCAACAGCTTTTTCCTGACGTGCATATTCTACAAGGATTTTTCCAATAAGAGGACGTGCAGTTGATGTACCAAGAAGATATTCATCTTCGTAAACTGCATTTGCCTTAAGAGCAGGCCAGATGTATTCTTCAATATATTCCTGACGAGCATCTACAACATAGCAGGCAGCGGCACCAGTTTTGAGTGCACGTGATTTGATAGCCTGCCAGTCATCGCCCTGTCCAACGTCAATACAGACAGCGATTACATCATAATCATAATTTTCTTTAAGCCATGGGATGATAACTGTAGTATCAAGTCCACCAGAATAAGCAAGAATTACTTTATCTTTTGCCATATATACCTCTCTTGGTGATAATCACCATATTTTGCATAAATATACAGAAAATATACATCTTTTTGCATATATATGCAATAAATAAACAGAAAGATTTACTTATATAAAGAAATTTAAATTTATATGTCTAATTATCTGTCTTCGCGGAAATAACTTGCACCTAAAGCAGCCGGTCCTTGATTTTCTTTTTTAAAACGTAATCCCATAAATACAAGAACAACTACAGTTGCAATATATGGAATCATATCAAGAAGCTGACCTGGAACAGCAACGGTTGTACTTCCAAACTGCATGTTCTGACATTTAAAAGTAAGACCTTTTAATGCGCCGAATGCCCATGCCGCAAAAATTGCTTTTATCGGATTCCAGGTACAGAAAATAACAAAGGCAACGGCAATCCATCCGGCTCCTGCTGTAATATTTTCCTGCCAGCAAGGAACAAATACAAGCGAAAGGTATGCGCCGCCAAGTCCGCAGAAAAATCCGCCTGCAAGAACGTGAATATATTTATACAAACTGACGTTAATTCCAGAAGAATCCGCAGCAGCAGGATTTTCGCCAATTGCACGAATATTTAAGCCCCAGCGTGTGTATTTGTAATAACAGAACAAAAGAACTGCAAGAATTACAGAAAGATAAACGTAAACGCTCTGGTCAAAAAGCATTGGACCAATCACAGGAATTTTGGAAAGGAGTGGAATTGCTTTGTGTGTAAAAGGTACTGTAACTGAATCTGGAAGCGGGTTCGCAGAAAGCGTTTTTCCCATGTAACTTGCAACGCCGGTACCAAAAGTTGTAAGGACAAGGCCTGTTACAATCTGGTTTCCGCGCAAAGTGATTGCAATTACGGCATAAATTAAAGCACCAAGGCTTCCCGCAAAACCGGCCGCCAAAACTGCAAGAAAAGGATTTCCTGTAACCATTCCTGCAAGATATCCGAACGCAGCACCCAAAAGCATCATACCTTCGGTACCAAGGTTTGAATTTCCTGCTTTTTCAAAAAGGATTCCGCCAAGAATTCCAAATAAAATATGTGTACCAGTTTGAACTGAGACCTGCAAAAATAAGCCGAGAGCGTTTAGAAATTCCATTATTGCACCTCCGGAGTTTTTGTCTGAGTTTTTGAATCTGTATTTGCCGCTTCCGTAGAATCATTTAATTTTTTAGGCTCTTTTTTTACCCAAACCAACTTGTATCGGACAAAGAAATCAGCACCCAAAACAAAGAAAATTATTACACCCTGCAAAATATTTGCCATTGCAGCAGGAATCTGAAGTGCGCTCTGTAAATAACTTCCTCCCTGCAACAGCATACTGAACAGGAACGAAACTACAACCAGAATCAGCGGGTTTAACTGGCTTAAATAGGTTGTAATTACCGCCGTAAAACCAAGATTGTTACTAAGATTATCGCTCAAAGAATTTTCGATTGCGCTGGCCTGCATCATTCCTGTAAGACCGCACAAACCGCCGGAAATCAATACTGCAAAAATCAAAGTTCTGGTAACGTTAATTCCGGCATATTTTGCAGTTTCCATGCTTTCACCAAGAACAGAAACCTCGTAACCGAATTTTGTACGTTTTAACAAGAAGAATAAAAGAACAGCAAGAACAATTGTAATAATCCAGCCAATATGAATTCCGCCAACCTTTGGTAGAATTGCATTCTGGGCAAAACGCGCAATTTTAGGAAATCCGTTGCCTTGTGGGTCGCGCCAAGGTCCATACTGCAAATAACTAACCCATTTTTGAGCAACATAATTCAACATCAAAGTTACAAGAGTTTCGCTTGTTCCCCATTTTACTTTAAGAGCAGCAGGAATTAATGCATACAAACCACCGCACAAAAATCCAGCTAAAGCCATAAGGGTAAGCATAAGCGGACGCGGAAGATTCGGGCAAATCATAACTACAGCAGTTGCCGCAAAAGCTCCCATGTAGAACTGACCTTCGGCACCAATATTCCAGAACTTCATCTTGAATGCAATACAAATTCCCAAAGAAAGAACCGTAAGCGGGATTGCCTTGTTCACGGTTTCTCTAAAACGATAAGCGGTTCCAAGTGAACCTACAATTAATTTCTGGTAAACTACAAACGGATTAAGCTTCATAAAAAGCATGATAATCATTGAAGCAACAAGAGCCGCTGCAACTGCACAAATATTTACAATAACAAGTTTTCCTTTTGTAAGAGGCGGACGAGTCTGTTTTCTAAGCATTCTGAACCTCCGAAATATTTTTTCCCATCATCATAAGTCCGATTGTTTCTTTTGCAGTAGTTTTAGGATCAACAATTCCCATATTTTTTCCGTCATGAATTACCATTACACGGTCGCTGATTCCGCAAATCTGGTCTATGTCTTCTGCAATCAAAAGAATGCCGATTCCTTTTTTCTTCTGTTCATTTAAAGTTGAAATAATGTTATTTGTAGCGCCAACATCCAGACCCCGGAAAGGATAAGATACAATCAAAAGTTTTGGAGTCATTTCTATTTCGCGGGCAAGAAGAACTTTCTGAATGTTTCCGCCGCTAAGCTGCTTTACCTGATGATGAATTGAAGGCGTTGCTATTTCGTAACGTTCAACTAAATCGCGGGCAAGTTCATCTCCTGAATGGCGGTCTATAAAAAGCCCCTTGCTTTCGTTGTAAGTTCGCAAAAGAACATTGTCTGTAACATCCATTCCGGCAACAAGCCCCATTCCAAGACGGTCTTCCGGTACAAAATTCATGCGGATTCCAAGTTTTTTAATTTCGAGCGGGCTGAGTTTTAAAAGCTGAGAATTCTGGAAAATTGCAGAACCAGTTGCTTTTTGAATGCCTGTTAAAACTTCGCAAAGTTCCTTCTGTCCTGAACCGACAATTCCTGCAACGCCAAGCATTTCTCCACCAAAAAGGTCAAAACTCATGCCGTCCAGATGTTTTTTTCCAAGTTTATCTATATTTGTAAGGTCCCGCACCTGCAAAATTGGTTCAGACGTGAGTTCAGCCTTAACATATTCGTAAGTTAAATCAATTTTTTCGCCAATCATCATGCCTGCTAGTTCTTCTTCAGAAGATTCAGCGGTATTTACAGTGCCAACCAGTTTTCCTTTGTGAAGAACGGTTACGCGGTCACTAATTTCCATAACTTCATTTAATTTGTGGGTAATGATGATGATTGAACAGCCTTTTTCCTTCATACGGCGAAGGATTTCAAAAAGCTGACGGGTTTCCTGCGGTGTAAGAACTGCCGTAGGCTCATCCAGAATAAGGATTCTTGCTCCCTGATAGAGCATTTTTATAATTTCTACTGTCTGTTTTTCGCTTACAGACATTGTGTAAATTTTTCTGTCTAAATCTATATTAAAGCCAAACTGTTTTTGAATGGCCTCTATTTTCTCTTTTATTTTTGTTTTATTTATAAAAAATCCGCCTTTACGTTCACCAAGAGTTATGTTTTCCAAAGCCGACATAACTTCTACCAGTTTAAAATGCTGATGAACCATTCCAATTCCAGCGGCAATTGCATCCTGTGGAGATGAAAAATTCTGAAGTTCGCCATTTATTGTGATTGAACCGGATTCCGGCGCGTAAATTCCGGCAAGCATATTAACAAGAGTAGATTTACCGCTCCCGTTTTCGCCAAGCAGAGATAAAATCTCGCCTTTGCGCACTTCCAAAGTAATGTGCTGATTAGAAAGAACTTTTCCAAAAGATTTTGATAAATTATTTACTTCGATAGCATTTAAAGACAAGATTTTACCTCTTAACAAAATTAGTTAATGTTTCCGATTACACCGTTTACGAACCAGCTCATATTCCAAACTTCATCGTCTGTCATTACTGTACCAGCTGGAACTACAACCTTTCCGCTCTGATCAGCAACAGGACCTTCGAAAATCTTAAGAGAACCGTCCATGATTGCAGCTTTAGCAGCAGCAACTTTTTCTGCAGTTCCAGGTGCGCAAAGATCTGTAAGAGCATCCAAATCAACCATATCAGCTGAAAGACCTTCCCAGTATTTGCGGCTTGTCCAGGTTCCGTCAAGAATCTTCTGAACGTCATCTTTAATGAATGTTCCCCATTTGAAGATTGGAGCAGTAAGGTAAGCTTTTGGTGCTGCATTTGGAGTTGGAGAGTTATATCCGATACAGAAAACACCTTTTTCCTGAGCTGCAACCTGAGGAGCAGTTGTATCCTGATGCTGTTCAATTACATCACAGCCTTTGTTCAAAAGTTCAAGAGCACCCTGTTTTTCCAAAGTTGGGTCAAACCATGTATTTGTCCATACAACTTCTACAGTTGCATCCGGGTTTACAGATTTAACACCCTGAGTAAAACCGTTAATTCCGCGAATACATTCTGGAATTGCAAAAGCAGCTACATAACCAATTTTGTTTGTTTTAGTTTTAAGACCAGCAACAATACCAGCAAGATAGCGTGCTTCGTAAACTTTACCAAAGTATGTAGACATGTTATCAGCTGTTTTGTAACCGGAACAGTGTGCAAATTTGATGTTTGGATATTCTTCTGCAACTTTAAGAGTCCAGTCCATAAATCCAAAAGATGTTGTGTAAATTACGTTACAGCCGGCATCAATCAAATCGCGGATTGCTTTTTCACAGTCAGCGTTTTCAGGTACATTTTCCTTGTACATTGTCTGTTTGTCCAGATCAATTCCAAGTTCTGCCAAAGCAAGACGGCCTTTATCCTGAGCCTGAGTATAGCCCTGGTCATTAATTGTTCCGATGTAGACAAAACCGATTTTGATGTTGTCTTTTGTGATTTTTGTTTCTGCGGCTTCTTTTTTTGAACATCCTGTCAAAACAAGAGCTGCTGCAGCCATAGCGATTAAAGCTAATTTTTTCATATTTTTATACCTCTTAAAAAATGAATGCAAATTTATAGACAGGATTTTAATGTACGAATTCAATTCCGCCGTCGTCTGTCATTTTTTTTACAATGGCAAGACTTTCTACACGGTAACCTTTATTGCGGATATTTTTGCCGCCATCCTGAAAGTTTTTTTCAATTGCTATACAGATTCCCTGAACTTTTGCTTCAGCCTGTTCAATAAGGCTTATAAGACCTTCCAATGCTTTACCGTTTGCAAGAAAGTCATCAACTATAAGAATTTTATCATCCGGCTGAATGAATTTTTTAGAAACTACTACATTGTAGTTCTGGCCGTGAGTAAAAGAATAGACTGTTGTTGAATAAACATCTTCGTTTACATTGCTGCTCTGATGTTTTTTTGCAAATACAAGAGGAACACCAAATTCCCGTGCAACAGGATATGCAACTGCAATTCCACTAGATTCAATTGTAAGGATTTTTGTAACAGGAACGTCGCTATAAAGGCGTTTGAATTCTTGTGCCATCTGATCAAGCAGTTTTGTATCAACCTGATGATTTAAAAAACTGCTTACTTTAAGAATGTTTCCCGGCAGCACTTCGCCGTCGTTTTTTATACGATTTTCAAGTAACTCCATAACATATAGTATATGAAAAAAAGCATGAATTCAAGAGATATCAAGTTTGTATTTATATTTTTCGCAAAGTTTTACTGCAGAACAATTTCATCAAGCTTCTGCATAAAATCTGTTTCTGTAAGATGAATTTTCCGTTCTTCAGGAGAAACTCCAACTGTAAGAATAAATTCGCCCTGATTGCAGCCTTCATTTCCGATATTCCAAAAAACAGAAGTATTTCTAAATTTTTTATCAGCGGCAGCCTTTATAAATTCGAGGGCAATTTTAGTACGCCTGTCATTTCTAAGTGATTTTTCGCGTGCTTCATAAAGTGACCTTTCATACTCATCACGCTTTGAAAGAAACTCTGAAATTTCGGAAAAGGGATTATAAGGAAATTTTGCATCGGCAATCTTAACATATTCACTGCCGCGTCTTTGCAAAAGCGAAGCCTTTATCTGATTCTGAATAAAAAGCCTTAGTTTAATTTCAGCAGTAACGGAAACTTCCCATGTTGCGAAAGAAGTTTTTCCATCAGAATCTTTATTTAAAGAATATTCCGCACTAATTTCGGGATGTGCAAACGAAAAACGCTCAAAGGCATTTTCTGCATCTTCAAGAGTGAGTTTTCCGGCATCTGAACGAACCATATTTTTATGCTGCAAATGAACGAAAATATCTTTCCAAAAATCAGCTTCTAAATCATCATACATATAAAAATAATTTTATCATCAATACAGATTAAAGTGAAGAATATGCATTTTTTCATGAATTTTTCAGAAAAACTTCAATTAAAAAGGAAGATACGTTGCACTGCTTCCGGGAAGAGATTCTATAAGCCTGTGAGTCTTTTCATAGGAGGAACGGCTTTCTAAAATCCACAATACAGTACCCGAAAACCTTTGACTTTCACCTGATAAAACAGGAAGTCTTCCCTGCCCGTCAGTAAAAATAATCATACCGCTGTAATCATTGCAATGCTGTGCATAATAATCATAAGGCGGCTGAAAACTTGTTCCCCCGCCCGCTTTTATCGAAGAAAAATCAAGCGAAGTTCTTGAATTCTTAAAGGCAACCGGCGTTGAGTTACGGATATTCACATCAAAAAAAATCAAATCCATTTTTTCTATTATGCCAAGAAAGAAAAAATTACAGACCGCCTTATAAAAACGGGAAAAACTTTCTTCTGTAATTGAACCGCTGACATCAACGGCAATAAGAATGTCTGCACGCCTTTTATAACGGCTTCCCATTGCAGAAAAACCGTAACGACGGCTTGGACGCATACGGGTAAGATATCTGTCGGCACTTACAATTTTTGCCCGGAATTTTGTAAGAGCCTTACGATAATCAAAAGCAAAATCGCCTGATTCTCCTAGAACTAAAGCTGCATTTCCTCCAGATTCCCCGAATTCACCGTCGATACATGCATTTTTTATATCCTGACCAAGCTGCTGTTGAATTTCCTGATTATCTTCCCAAAGCGATGATGACTCTTCCGCTTCAAAAAGCATGTTCCCGCCATTTCCTGCAGATTCTCCACCAGAAAAGGCAATCTGCTGAATTAAAAAAAGGATTTTTCTGTACCATTGTTCAAAAGTTAAATCATCTTGAAAAACAAGTCTTTCAGTTTTTTTATCAACAATCAGATTCCGCTGAAAAAACGCAAGTTCTTCTGTTCCATGCCATTTTTTTCCGAGAGGATACTTAAGATTTTGAAAACGCGCTGCATGATATTTCAGATATGAAATCCCAGCGGGTTCCTGTGCAAGAGCCAGACGGATTTCTTCGGGAACCATATTATAAACAGTTACGTCGCTTGCAAGAAAAAGCACCTGTTTTTTTGCATCTCTGTTCTGTCTTGCATAAGGATGCCCAAGAAGAACACGCATCATTTCAAAAACAAGTGCCGCATTCAGCTGTTTATCGTCGTAGTTTTGCAGAATCAGCGGATTATATTCAACACGAAGCTGACCTGTTCTGAGCGGCGTCTTAAGGTTTTCGGCGGCGGTTACAGAATGCCTTGAAACAAGAGAAAACAAAAGCGGTTCTGTATAAAACCAGCGGCGTATTACAGAAGAAATGCGTCTTGAAATTTCCTGTTCCAGATTTTTCATATCATGAATTTCCATACTTTTCTGAAATGTCCTATATCTTTACAGATTAACCGCTTCATCTAAAAGTTTTTTATAAAGAGAAGGACATTTTTCCAGAATAAAATTCAAAGTGTTCGGAAAACGGTTAGCCGAACAAAGTGATATAAAATGAGCTGAAGTTTCTTTCGGGCAATTTTCATCAATAAAAATAAAATACAGTTCAAAATTGCAGGCTATTTTTTTTACAAACTCTTCCTCATCATTTTTCCAGCTTTCGCCTTCGATATAACAGAAAAGACTTTCGTTTACAGAACAAATCTGTGCAGGATTAAGAGCTGAAAGCCTTGAATTCTCAGAAAAAAAATCTTTACCGGCAGATAAAACTGTTTTAGCAGAAGGAACAGATTTTTCATTTACAAAACGGAAAAACAATGAAGAAGCCTGATTTCCAATAATTCCGCTAATCAAAGGAAGCTGTTTTTCTGAAAGTGAATCAAAATTTTTAATTATTTCCGAAACACGTTCCCAGCTTCGTCTATCGGGAGTTCTTGAAAGCCCGCCGTTTTCAATTCCAGCAGTATCAGAGTCAAGATATTCTGGATTTTCCGTAATAAATGAAGTTATACGGGAATCTATACCAGATTTTTCTGCCCATAAAAGCCAGTCATTAACGCTTGGAGCAAATTCATAAATATTAAAACGGCTCACAAGTGCAGGATCCAGATCCGTAAGCTGATATTCAGAACCGCCGTTCACCGCGCTTATAATCCTGCTTCCTGGCGGCAATGCTTTTCCCGCGAGCTTGCGGTTCAACGTTAAATCCATAACAGTCTGCAAAACTTCAGGACGTGCACGGTTTAATTCATCTAAAAAAAGGACAATTGGTTTTCCATCAACAGGAAACCAATAAGGCAGCATAAATTCAGTACGCCCCGTAATTTCATCAAGATGCGGAAGTCCAATAAGGTCTCCAGGATCACTCATCTGTCCTAAAAAAAGAGTAACGACCTTCTGCCCTGTAGAAGCAAAATACTCTTCTAAAATTCGTGATTTACCAATACCATGTTTACCGACAAGCATGATATTCTGCGTTGCCGGTGTATTTTCAAGAATATACGTAAGTTGATTTGAGTCGACAGTCATTTTTAAAATTCTCAGTTGTTCTATTCAGTTTTTTGTTTTCTATTATGTATTTTACTAAAAATCAAAGGATATACAAACAGCATTATAAAAAACATTAAAAAATATTTTACAAAATGCGCCATATGATTACCCATAAATCCAAAAATTTTTGAACCAAGCATATACAACGAAAGCAAAATAACAATTCCAACGATAAATCTTATAATTTTCTGAAGTTTTGTTCCTTCAACAGAAAAATTAACAAACCTTCGTTCAAAAAACCAGCCTGCCAAAAAACCGCATTGCATTCCGCAGGCTGTATAACAATCGGTAATAAGGGGATAAGGATTTTCTTCTGCATACGGCTTAAACTGAAGTATAATCAATATGCATACAGACAAAACAATTCCTATTATGCATACAAGATAATCTTTATCCTGATGAGCGGCAAACCAAAAAGAAAAACAATTTACAAGGAAAATTCCAACACATGCAATAAAAAGAGCTGCAATAACATCATAAATAGTATGAGCGCCAAGCCAGTTACGAGAAAAAGCCGTAAGCAATGTAAGCAGACCCATAAGGCATACGACAAGCTTATTATTTCTTTTCCATACGGCAATGCCACCAAAACATGAAGCGGCGGTTACAGTATGCCCGCTTGGAAAAGAATAACCGGTAGCAGATTTTCGTGCGACAGGATCAATATGAAGCCGTGCATCCTTAAGCCATGGACGTGGTTCACAAACAATATTCTTTACAGTCTGATTCAAAAAATAGGAAACTGTATAATCAGCGGCGATTGTTATACCATTATGCTTATCAATACACCAATAAATAAGTGAAATCATAATGACTCCACTCTTCAATACGATTTCGGAAACTGCAAGAAAAAAGTAATTCCAGAATGACGGGGACGATTCCCTCAAACATTGCAATGCATATAAATAATCCATATAATTATTTTACCACAAAGAATTAATATGGTCACAAAAAAATCACACAGGAAATAAACCGCTATGATAAAAACAGATGGAATCATACTTGATATTGACGGAACAATCTGGAACACCACCCCCGTAGTTGCACAGGCATGGAACAAAGCAATTCTGTCTACATACCCTCAGGTTCCAACTGTAACGGCAGATATCCTAAAAACTCAATTCGGTAAAACAATGGACGTAATTGCCGACAATCTTTTTTCAATTCTTAATGAAACACAGAAAAAGGATTTGCTGAATAAATGCTGCTCTTATGAACAGAAAGCATTGGCACAAAACGAAAAAGACATTACCTATCCGAACGTTGTAAAAACAATACGTGAAATTTCAAAAAAAATACCACTTTTTATCGTAAGTAACTGTCAGAACGGCTACATTGAATTAACTATGGATAAACTTGAAATAAGAACCTGTATCTCGGACTGGGAATGTTTCGGACACAGCGGACTTTCTAAAGCAGAAAACATAAGCCTTATTGTTCAACGAAATAAACTGAAAAATCCTGTTTACGTAGGTGACACAGAAGGAGATTTTCTTTCTTGCAAAGAAGCTGGTGTTCCTTTTATATGGGCAGAATACGGCTTTGGAAAAAATCTCGAAAACTTTGACATTGCAGATAAAATTACAGATTTTTCCGAACTGCCTTCCAAAATTTCAAACTCATAAAATCTAAGTATAATAAAAAGTATCAGTGAGTTTTGTGGTATGCCTGTTTCTGCTCGTACATGATATCATCAACGTTTTCTACAGCCTGTTCAAGCGTTAAATCAGAATTTGCAGGAACAAGATAATTTCCGACACTGGCAGAAAGGTCATACGGAAGATGCATTATCGCAACCTTGGCATTAAGCCTTTCTTTTATCTTGGTACAATAATCTTCACCGTTATAATTATGGCTGTTTCCTACAACAAGAAATTCATCACCGCCATAACGGATACAATGCCAGTTTTTAGGAACAACTTCTAAAACGGCAGCAGCAACAGTTTTTACGGCAAGATCTCCATGCAGATGCCCGTAATTATCATTGATATGCTTCATCTTATTTATATCAACAAAAAACAGTACGGTTGTAAGACCGTTTTTCTTATTGCTTGCAAAGAACGGTTTTGTAATTTTTTCAAGGCCGGCACGGTTAAGCATACCAGAAAGTGCATCGCGTGTAGAAAGCCTTAAATACTGCTGGCTCATCTGCTTATACATATTCTTTTTTCGGAAACGTTCAATATTAGTTCCCATAGACCTTGCCCAGATATAACCGTAGTGATTATCAATCATGGAAAGATTATTTTTTGCAACATAATAACCGTGAACATACGAATGATGAAAAATAGGAAGGAACAAAAATATATTGCTTCCTTCAGTTTTCATTTTAGCAGGAACAAGATCCCGAATTTCAATCATCTCGCGAAGATATTTTTTGTTATTCTGAACGGAACATATTGCCTGAACCTGCTGTCCGTATGAAAGATTCTGAGGAAGATTTTCGGAAGAATTAATAAGAACCGAATTCCAGTCTGATTTCATGAACAGACAAAAATCTCTACCTTCAAAACTATGATGAAGCGCAAGATGAGATTCAAGGTTTGTAAGAAGCGTAAACACATCGGCAGCTTCCGTAAAAAGTTCTCCAAGAATTTCCATCTGCGTATTAAATTCTTCTTTTTTATTGTCATCATCAAGTATATTCAAGAGTAAAGATGTCTGACCTTTAGGACCATCAGATTTGCAGCCGCAGGTATCCCTAAAAATCGGGGTGCTTTTTACAACAAGATTGAGTTCATCCGTATCACCCGCAATAATACGTTTTACACACTCTCCTCCGACATATTCAGTATTACTTCTAATAGTTGCAAGAGTCGGCGTTGTGCAGTTTGAATAAACCATATCATCATAACCAACGATTTTTAATTTATCGGGAACAGCAATATTGTTTTCCTTACAGACTTTGAGCAAAGCAAGAGCAATAAGGTCGTTTGCACAGACAAAAACTTCAGGCAACTTTCGACCTTCTTTTATAAATTCTTCAAAAAAATGATACGCACAGTGATAATCATTTGATTCAATACGGAAAACCTGATCTGCATCAATTTTTATATTATTTTCATAAAGAGCCGTTCTGTAAGCTTTATAACGCTCCGCAATATCAGTGGATAATTCGCGACCGGAAATATAAGCAAAATCCTTATAACCATGTTCGATAATAAGATGCTCCATCATTTTGTAAAGCCCGGTGTAATTATCAACACGGATACAGGTCAACCCCTGAAGTTTTTTATTAATCGTTATTGCTGGCTTTCCAGACTTTATAATTCTAAGACGTTCTTTTTCCAAAATTCGGACGCTGTTTATAAGGTCAGCCATAACTATAATGCCGTCAAAATCTTCGTAATGAATAATACCAAAAATTGAAAAACCCGTAAAATTTAAAAAACCTGAAAATTCCGTATAGTTGTATGCATTAAAAATATAAAGATCGATATCTTTTCCTTCAATTGCATTTTGCATACCACGTAAAAAATCTTTTACAAAATGAGTACTCCAGGCACATGTTAAAACAGCAATTTTCTTCTTCATGAAATAGAATTATATCATAGAAAATCCAACACCGCAAAAAAAAGAAGAAATAAAAAAAAGGGGCGCCTGCCCCACGCTTCAGCCCGCAGGCGGTCTTACGCTACCCCCTCTAACGGGGCTCGCCGCCCCGTAACACCCCGCTTACCCTCTATACGACCGTGTCAAGGCACGCTTCGCTCCTTGGCCTTGACACGTCCGTTTAGAGGGTAGCTTGTTATGCTTTTCACCTCTATACGTCCGCGTCAAGGCACGCTTCGCTCCTTGGCCTTGACACGTCCGTTTAGAGGGTAGCTAATAAATTATCTACCCTCTATAAAAATTAATCAAACAACCGGCAAGAATAATTTTGCGCTCGTCGTCGGTGAGGTCGCCGGTGCTTAATTCGAATTCGTTTACTGTTCCGTCTGCCTTTACTGCGTATGCTTTGCAATTTGGAAGTTTGTCCTGAATCATCTTCTTTACATCCGGAATAAATACATAGTCGCCGTTTGCAAATGGAAGATTCTTGTCGCCATCTTTATACAGGAATGGAAGCATACCCCAGTTGATGAGGTTAGAGCGGTAACGCTTTGTTGCATATTCGTTTGCAATGTTTGCCCAGCCGCCAAGAACTTTCTGACAGCTTGCAGCCTGTTCGCGGGCAGATCCGTCACCAGGCTTTACAGCGAAGATTGAAGAACCAAGACCTGCGGCAGCAGCGCGTGCACCAAAACCTGCAGAGAACTTTTCGAGAGCAGCAGAAGCAGTCTTTACTTCAGCCTTAATTTCCTCTGCTCCATCTCTAACTGCCTTTGCGCGGCCAACGTAAGCAGAGTCGCGGCGGCTAAGTGTGAACTCAGCAAGCCCGAGTGGATTTGAACGGAATGATGAAGTTTCTCCCGAAGGAATAAGTTCATCAGTTGTAGTTACTGGGTCATGAATCTCAGATACAATCTTAATCAACAAATCATCAGAAAGTGGCTTCATGCTTGGCCAGTCTTTAATGTTTGGACCAAACTGAATTTCAACTTCTGGATGAGCTACACCCTTAGAATCGTATACGCGTTTTTCGTAAATTGCTTTATCAA
>CAMOWQ010000056.1 GCA_946628495.1 uncultured Treponema sp.
TCCTTTTGCAATTGCAGATGCAGCAACATTAACTGAAGCTGGTTATGTAGGTGAGGATGTTGAAAATGTTCTTATTAAACTCATTAATGCTGCAGATGGTGATATAGAAGCTGCTGAAAAGGGTATTATCTTTATTGATGAAATAGATAAAATTGCTAGAAAGAGTGAAAATACTTCAATTACACGCGATGTAAGTGGAGAAGGTGTTCAGCAGGCGCTCTTGAAAATAATTGAAGGTACTGTTGCAAGTGTTCCTCCTCAGGGCGGACGTAAGCATCCTAATCAAGAAATGCTCCAGATTGATACGACAAATATTCTGTTCATTCTTGGCGGTGCGTTTGTTGGTCTTGATAAAATTATTGAACAGAGAATTGCGGCTCATTCAATCGGTTTTGGTTCTAATGTCGGCTCTATGGATGAAAATCAGAAACAGATATTGCTGAATCAGACAACACCGGATGATCTTGTAAAATTCGGTCTTATTCCTGAGCTTATCGGTCGTATGCCTATTACGGTCGCTTTAAAAGAACTTACACGCAGCGATCTTGTAAATATTCTTACAGAACCAAAGAATTCTATTACAAAACAGTTTCAGGCATCTTTTAAAATTGACGACGTTGACCTTCAGTTTGATAAAGATGCAATTGAGGAAATTGCCGGTGAAGCTATACGACAGAAGACTGGTGCCCGCGGTTTGAGGACGATAGTTGAAAAAATGCTCACTGATATAATGTTTGAAATTCCTGATATTGAAGGAAAGAAAAAACTGACAATAACAAAAGACATTGTAATTAAAAAGCATGTTGATGTTAAATCAATTGTCGAAACCTTAAAGATTGCACAGTAGTTAGATAAAATTATTGTTTTTCTTTGAAAATTTTTTAGAAAGGATAGGCTCTAAAATAGAGTTTATCCTTTTTTTTGTTTTACTGTTTATGTATGGTAAAATATGTCTGTTCAGAGAAAATGTGTATATTATTTGCAGTTTAATAAAATTCTTGACAAATAACCGTAAAATATGCAAAATATTACAAGCTTTTCAAAAGATTGCAACTGTTTTAATGTACGAGGTTTTAATATGAATGATGATAACGATATACTTACAATCGAAGAAGTAGCAAAATATCTTCGGGTTTCGGATAGAACTGTATATGATTGGGCTCAGAAAGGTGAGATTCCTGCAGGAAAAATTGGTACTGTATGGAGATTCAAGAAATCAGAGGTTGAGCATTGGGTTAATGCAAGGTTATCATCAGAATCTGCTGCAAAACGCGATGAAAGCATTCAGGTGAAAAATATAATTTCTCCTGATAGAATTGTTTTTATAAATCACAGCACAAAACATGATGCACTTGTTCAGCTTGCAGATGTTCTTGCAACCGCACCGCAGATTAAAAACGGCATGGAGCTTACAGAAGAAATTTTAAAAAGGGAAGAATTGATGTCAACTGCAATTGGACGCGGTATTGCAATTCCTCATGTAAGGCTTTCTTCTGTAACAGATCTCGTAATGGCAGTTGGAATATGCCGCAAAAATCTTGAAGATTTCCAGTCTCTTGATGATGTGCCTGTTAATCTTCTGTTTATGATTGCAGCAGCATATAATCAGCATTCATACTATCTGAAAACCATTTCTTATTTCAGCGCAAAGCTTAAGAATACCCAGCTTATGGATTCGCTTCTTGCTTCTCAGACTGAAATGGAAGCTTATAATCTTCTTTTGCACGGTTAATTAAATGCTACGAAATTCCATTTGGAACGGTCTGCATGTTCCTGTGCGATTGTTCCAAATGTGACTTTTGCCGTTGTTTCTCCCATAAGGTAATCTACAGTAATTCCTTCTGCATATTTTACAGTATATTTTTGTCCTGGAGCGTCTATTGCAACGCCCGCAAGTGCATGTTTATATTCTCCCGAAAATAATAAAATTGAATCGCATCCCAGATAATTCATAACGGAACATATTAAAAGACTTCTGCTGTCGCAATCGTTGCCTTGTCCTGCAAGAACTGAAACGAGATTTGTAAAATCTGAATCGCTTCTTTTTCCTCGTTTATATTCAAAATTTTGTGTCATTTTTAGCAAGGCTGCCGCTGTATTTAATTGTGCCTGGTCTGCAGGAAATCCAGAGTAAATATTCTTCTTAACAGATTCGCAGAAACCTGCAATTCTTCCCGCATTGTCTCTGTAAATCATCTTGTAATAACGCTGCCAAGCCTCGTTCATTTTTGAATGTCCTGCGTATAATACAAGAACGGCATATTCAAGTTCCACTGTAAATTGAGCAGCTTCTTCATCAATCGTATCGATATAATACTCAATGTTACGGCCGTTTATTTTAGAAGACATTTTTTTCTGTCCCTGTTTTGGAAAAGCATAAGAAACTATGATTCCCGGCGTATTGTAAAAGTTTTTGTCTATGCATAAGGAATTTAAGGTAGATACAATGAATTGGTTGTATATTGATGACTGTGCTTCTGGACAATAGCATATGCATACAAGGTAATATTCATCGTTTCCAACCGGGGCACAAACAGACCAGCCGGAATATTTTTTATCAAGCGTCATCTTAAAAGAGGCGATAGCACAGTTTTTATTGCTCCATAAAATGGAATCTGTATCGAAAGTTGCAGAAAGTTTCTTTAAAGATGAGGCAAGGCTTTCTTCCGAAGAATTGAATAGTCTTTTTTCATAAATGCGAAGAGCAACAGTGACGGGGGCATCGGAATGTTCAAAAAGATATGACATGCCGTCTTCGGTATAGGAAGATACTGTAAATCCTTCAGGAAAATCCATTGAATAACCCAGTTCATTGTCTATGATTTCTTCTGCTGCAATATGATATGAAATGCATGCAATCAGAAAAAAAAGAATAAAATGTTTTACAGACTGTCTTGTCATTTTAAAATACCTCGTTTATATTATTTCGGATGAATTCTATACCTGTTTTATACGAAAACGATGAAATTTATATAATAAACAAACCTGCTGGTCTTGCGGTACAGGGAGGTGAAAAAATTACTCATTCCCTTGATGTTGATTTTGCAAAACAGACAGGAAGAAAAGTTTTTCTTGTGCACAGACTTGATAAAGAAACCAGTGGTCTGATGATTGTTGCAAAAGATTCAAGAAGTGCAGCTAAATGGACAAAATTGATTGCTTCAAAACAGGTTCGGAAAGAATATGTTGCCTTGTGCTGCGGAAATATAAAACCTGAAAAAGGATGCATAACAGAAAATATAGTTCAGCACGGAATGACGCGAAAGGCTGTTACCGATTATCTTGTTGAAAAAAAATGGCATTTCTCGTCTTTGCAGTCTTCTGCATTAGATGAGGATTCAGAATTTTCCGTTAATTTTTGCAAAATACGGCTTGTTCTTGAAACAGGCCGTATGCATCAGATTCGAATTCATCTTGCAAAGCAGGGATGTCCTATTGCAGGCGATGACCAGCACGGAGATTTTAAACTTAATAAAAAATTACGAAAAATCCTTAAGGTAAAGAATCTTATGCTGTGTTCGCAAAAACTCATAATTCCGGAACTAAAAGGTTGTAACGGCTCTGGAAAAGGAATTTTTGAAATAGAACTTCCTGATTTTATGAATACAATTCTTGAAACCTGCAATGCATAGTTTTGATTTTCTGGTTACAGTACGTATTTTTTTAGGAATTGACCTACACCGTCGTGGTTGTTGTCAAATTCAGTAACATATTTTGCCTGTTTTTTGATTGCTTCAAGACCGTTGCACATTGCTATACCATAGCCTGCAGTGCATATAAGGCTTTCATCATTCATACTGTCGCCAAAACCCATTACTTTTTCAATTCCAATGTTAAGTTCATTTGCAAGCCAGGTTACGGCTTCTCCTTTTCCGCAGCCAGGGGGAAGAATTTCAAGAAAATATGGTTTGCTTGTAAAAATTACAGCTTTGTTTCCGAATTCGTTTCTTAATTCAGTCTGAAGAATCTGCAGTTCAGAAGGTTCTCCCGGTACAAGCATTTTTGTAAATCCCTGTTTTAAGAGTGTGTCATAGTCCTCTGCGACTTTTCCTTTTAATCCGCATAAATCTACATCAAGTTTTGTCCATTTTGTTTCTTCTCTGTAAAAAATGGTGTCAGGTGTATATACTTCGCTTCTGAGACCATGACTTTCTGCAATTTTATCGGTGCGGATAAGAATTTCAGGTTCAACTTTCTTGCAGAAAATCTGCTGTCTTTTATGAAGGTCAAAAATGCTGCAGCCGTTGATTGCAATAAGATATCTTCCTGCCTGTTTTCCTGCAATTTCAAGGCGCCTTACAAAAGGTAAGATTGCTTCTTCTGCACGTCCCGAACAGAGTACAATGTAAATGCCTTTTTCTGCACATTCCCTTAATGCCTCAACCGTAAGGTCGGTTATCTGCCTGTCATCATTTAAAAGAGTGTCGTCTAGGTCAAGTGCTATAAGTTTTACGTCAAGTTTTGCCATAAAAAATCCTTTTAAATTTTGTCGTTTGAATTTTTGCTGTCAGTTTTCGTAATTATTCCATGCATCTAAAAATTCAAACATGAATTGCTGTATGTCGCTGAACCATTTTTTCTGAAACTTGCAGGCTTCTTTTCCAATGTAGCGGAAATGCCAGCATTCCCACATATATCCTGTAACGTCTTCATATCCTTTTGGAAAACTGAGTGACCAGCCGTATTTTGATGCATTTTGATAAACCCATTGTCCCATTTTTGTATCTCCCCAGTCGTCTGTAATGGAACCAAAATCTACTGCCGTTCCTAGCTGATGCTGGCTTGTTCCTGGCCTTGCACTGTATCGTTCTGCAAGTTCAAGGCCGTCCTGTTTTACATAACGGTTAAAAAGATTTTCCTGATATTGATAAGATCTGTATGTTGAGCTTACGAGAAGTTTTATTCCGTCATTTAACGCTGCTTTTGCCATTTCTTCAAGGCCTTTGTATGCTTCCGGACGTAAGGAAAGACTGTTTTTGTTTACATTCCATAAATTGTTGTCATTAAGAGAAATTAAATCCTTTGGAACATAATCTGAAGATACTTTGTGTTTTTTATCAATAAGAAAATAAAGGGATAAATCGTCTTTTCGGAATGAATCCTGTTCTGCAAGAACCTTATGAAGGTCATTTAGAAATTCGTTCGGGTCTCCGTTTGGAATTGCTTCCTTACATTTGCTGCTCATTGAATAAAGAACTGCATTAAGTTTTGTGATTTCAGGATTTATTTCTGTTTTTTCAGGCATTTTGTTCTCAACTGTCTTTTCTGTATTTGCTTCTGTCTGAGTTTTAACTTTTTTTTGCTGTTTATTCTGGCAGCTTGAAAAATTCATTATCAATAATACTGCCGAAACTGTTGTGATTATTTTTTTGTAATTGTATGTCATAATAGTATTTCCGTTTGTATTTTTATTATCGGCGATTTTAACATATTGAGAAATAATTTGCTATTGATTCTTTTGTGTCGGTTAAGTTTTAAATGGCTTATTGAAAAAAAGCTGCTTTGAATATAAAATAAAGATTATGTTTGATGTGAAAGATACAGATTTTTTTGAGCTGGAAGATGAAGTTTTTGACACAATTGTTGAGGATGATATTTCTTTTTCGGGCAATATAAAATTAAAGAAACCGTTTATGGTACGCGGTGTTATTAACGGTAAAATTGATTCTTCAAGTGATTTAGTCGTAGATACAAATGCTGTCGTAAATGCTGATATAAATGCAGACAGGGTTCTTATCAAGGGAAAAGTTAAAGGCAATGTAAGTGCACAGAAACTTATTTTTGTAACAGCCACAGGTTCTCTTGACGGTGATATCGAAACTCAGAAATTTGTACTGGAGCCGGGCAGCGTGTTTACGGGACACTGTTCAATGCTTACTCCTGAAAAAAATAAATAAAAAAACTGAAAATCCGCTGTAAAAGCTGAAAATCTGATTAAGGTATAAAAATGAATTCAAATATTATGAAAAATACATCTAACCGTTTTTCTGTAAATAAAATCGCAGCAATCGTTATGATGCTGTTTTCGCTTCAGTTTTTGAATGCTCAGAGTACGAAACAGGATGCTCTTGTTCTGTATCAGAATGGAAAATATCATGAAGCAGTAATGGTATGCGAAGATGAATTGAAAAATTCACCTAACAGAATTGAATCCTATGTAGTAATGTGCTGGGCTTTGGTAAAGAATAAACAGTATGCCGAAGCAGAGCAGCGTGCAACGGAAGGTCTTGAAATAAGTCCGTACGATTTACGTCTTATAGAAATTCTTGGTGAAGCAAAATATTATCTTGGAAAAAATACGGGTGCATTGGAACAGTTCCAAAAGTATGTTGCAAGTGCTCCTGAAAGTGCAGCAAGAATTGGTTCTGTTTATTATTTTATGGGTGAAATTTACATAAGGCAGGCAAGATATCAGCATGCAGATATTGCAATTTCTTCTGCTGTTAAAAAAGAGCCTCTTCTTGATTCCTGGTGGGTAAGACTGGGGTATACAAGAGAGATGGCAGGAAATTATTTCGAAGCTATTGCTGCTTATGATGAGGCATTACGATTAAATTCATCTTCAATTGAGGCTTCTCGCGGTAGGGAAAGAGTTTCTGCAAAATTAAAATAAAATTCAAAATAAGATAGTGCTTAAGAAAATATTATGGATGAATCAGAATTCGAAGTTCGGATTGAAACGCTGGGATGCCGGTTGAATCAGATTGAAAGCGAAGCAATCGGAAAGTGTTTTGTTGATAATAACTACAGTGTTTGTTTAAAGCCTGTAACGGCTGGTTCTGCCCAAAGCGAAAAAACATTATTATGCATCGTAAATTCCTGTACCGTTACGCAAAAAGCTGAGCAGAAATGCAGAAGAATAATCCGTTTACTTCTAAAAAAATTTCCAAATTCAGTTATACTCATAACCGGATGTTACGCTCAACTTTCTCCACAAGAAATTCTTGCAATTGATAAAAGAATCTGTGTTATTGGCGGACAGATAAAATCACGAATTTCTGCAATTCCTGTTTTTATGAATAAATTGCGTTCAGAGGGCGAATGGCAGCCTGAAAAAATTGCAGCGGCAATACAGGAGAATATAGTTCAACGTAAAATTGAAAAAATAGGTTTTCCAGAGAAGTCTTTTAAACTTGCAGCTACTTCCTTTATCGCACATTCGCGTGCATCATTAAAAATTCAGGATGGGTGCAATAATAACTGTTCGTTCTGCGCAATTCATATTGCAAGAGGACATAGTGTTTCTCTGGATGCTGAAGAAGTTTTAGAAAGAATAAAATCTCTTGAAGCAAAAGGTTTTTCGGAAGTCGTCCTTACAGCTGTAAATATCGGGCAGTATAAAGGCAAATATAAAGATGGATTTATGAACTTTTCATCATTATTGAGGTATGTCCTTGATAATACTGCTGCTATAAATATACGTATTTCGAGTTTATATCCTGAAGTTGTTGATGATGACTTCTGCAAGGTTGTTTCTGATTCCAGAGTTTGTCCTCATTTTCATCTTTCTGTGCAGAGTGGAAGTGATAGAATCTTAAAGTTGATGAACAGACCTTATTTTTCTTCTGATGTTATTGAAGCATGTAAAAAACTGAAATCCTGTAAAAAAAATCCGTTTCTTGCGTGCGATATAATAACAGGATTTCCTGGTGAAACGGATGATGATTTTAATAAGACTCTTGAATTATGCAGTGAATGTGGTTTTGCCTGGGTACACGCATTTCCGTATTCAGAACGTCCTGGAACTGATGCTGTAGGTTTGCCTGATAAAGTTCCGCAGAGAATTTCAGGCGAAAGATGCGAACGTATTACAAAACAGGCTATAGAATCAAAAATTCAGTATATACAGAACTTTGTTGGTCAGGAATTGAATGCCGTTTTGGAAACTGCACGTTCTCCTTCTGTTATGAATCCTTCTGTTGCAAAAAAAATAGTATATCATGCAGTTACAGACAATTTTATTCATTGTGAAATCGCAACGGAAAAATTTTACAAGGAAAATACGAAGGTTTGTCTGAATATAAAGAGTGTGTTGAAAGAGCGGATTTTGAAGGGCGGAGAAATTGAAGCTTCTGCAGAAATAAAAGACTGAGATTTGTGTAAAGAAATTTTTTTATAAAAAAAAATGAAAAAAAATAAAAAAAACGATGTAAAGGTATTGAACAAAAATCGTTTTTACTATATATTACTTAAACATCAACGGGATGTAGCGCAGCTGGTAGCGCGTCTGGTTTGGGACCAGGATGTCGCAGGTTCAAATCCTGTCATCCCGACTTAATTCTTTCTAGTACAAAGAAATACAATCTCTATCGTAGCACTAGGTTCTTGTTTTTAGTGAATTTCTCGCTATAAAACAAGAACTTTTGTTCGTTAACAAAAAAATTACAGTAAGATTTTCTTTTTGTCAATCTTTTTTTTGTTATTAAATGATATATTCTCTACATGAGTTTTAAGTACAATTTAAAAAGCGAATTAAAATATCAAGATATACAATTAAAAGAATTGTCAGGTAGAATCGGAGTTCCTTATGGAACTGTTTTATCTTATGTAAATCATCAGGAATGTATTCCTAACGTTTATATTGGTTATAAAATTGCAAAGGAATTAAACGTTACTTTGGAGTATCTGGTTACTGGTAACCCTGAAGATAATTACATAAGACAATATCTTCCCCTATATAAAGAATTGATAAGTCTTTCACCTTCTGTAATAAAATCCTTTGAGAAAATAATTCATTGTTATTATGAATTATATAAAAACAAAGGAGTTTAGTATGAAAATTCTATCGGAAAAAGTATTACGAAATGGGGAAATCGTAACCAGGTGGTTTTATGTTTATTTCGATTCTGAAAGCGGAAAGAAGCATAAACGAATTTGTAAAGACTGTTATACAGAAAATGAAGCAAAACTTTATGTTGCAAGACTTCAATTTGTGAATAACAATCAGTATCTAATCAAAAACATTGCAGCTGAAATGTATCTTCCAGAAAGCAAGCATTTAAAACGTCTTGAAAGCTTTGGTCGTCATATTTCAGAAGAAACTCGTTCACAAAAAAGACAGCATATTGAATTGATAATTCAAAAGTGGGGAGAACGTTCAATCAATGATTTAAAAGTATCCGAAATAGAGCAATATCTGCTTGTGGATACTCATTCTGGCAGCTGGAAAAATTTTTATCTTGAAACTTTCGGAAATATTTATGATGAAACAATATGGTGCTGCGATAAGCCATTAACAAAACCTCATTTTCAACGATTTGCAAGAAATAGCAGACAATCTGATATTTTTTCTGCGGAAGAATTAAATAAAATATTTGATATAAAATTATGGAATGATTATCAGGAATACTTATTATTTTACATAACTGCAACCTGCGGTCTAAGGCTTGGTGAAGCAAGAGGATTAAAAGTTAATCAGTTTAACTTTAAAGAACAGTACCTATTAGTTAATGGATTTTGCAAAAAAAATGGATTCAGAACTAATTACAATAAAAAAGGTAATGAGAATGAAAAGAAATATAGAATAGTTCCTCTTACTGATGAATGTATGATAAAAGTTTCGAAATACATTTTTCAAAAACACTTGAAAAATGATGATTTCCTGTTTACATTAGCTGATAAGCCTATTTCACAGGACAAGCTGTATAGGACATTTACAGGGATAATCAGTAATCTTAAAATAAATATTGATAAATCAAGAAAACTTGTTCCTCACTCTTTACGGTTTACTTATGTAACTCGTATGCGAACTGAACTTTCAGTTGAAGATGTAAGACAACTTGTCGGACATAATTCAACGGAAATGACTGAGTATTATACACGGCCAACTTTGTCAGAATTAAAACCTTTGATAGAAAAATCAAAAAATGTATCAAATGATGTTTTCAAAGTTTTGAAAAAGTAAAAGGTAGGGAAATCAAGTCTGAGCAGAAGTAAAACTTGGATACGACCTACGAACGCTAATGATTATCATTACACCGGGTGCACTTCAGACTGCGCTCGGTTTCTTATACTTAATGGGTATTTGCGAAGAACTATTTCTAAATTACAATGGAGCGCAGGTCTGCGCTCCATAAATAATATGCCTGTATGGACATAATTTAAATTGTATAAATTATTAAATCCTTAAAAAATTCTTCAGGCATATCTTTTTCCAATAATTTCATAATCTGTTCTGTAAACTCTGCTGCATATATTTTTTCAGATTTTTTAAGCACTTCTGTCGGTGGTTCTAAATCTTTTTCTAAGTAAGTTTTTAGAAGCTCATCTCCGCCACTACAGTGAATACCATACTTCTTTGAAAAACTTGCATTACCGATTTGCTTTAATGCAATCACATTAATCAGTTTGACTTCATTTTCTTTTGTCATATACGAAACTCCTTGTTTTGTTTTATGTATGCAATTATAAACTTTAATCAAATGTAATGTCGTTCAAGTTACGCTTGAATTTTCTTGTTGCAATTTTTTTTGCTTGCGAGGTTGTGTTTTTGATTACTGTTTTTTTGACTTTGCGATTTTAGACAGGATTGCTAAAATCACAAAGTTTTGCATATTTATTTTTCTGAAACTTTATATTTCAAAAAGTTTATGAGTGTTTGACCGCTTACAATCTGGATATTTGAACAGTTACTGTTTTCGATTTTTCTTGATGCTTCTCCTGTTTTACCCGTATGCATAAAAAATCCAAATTTGTGGTATTGACAGCACAAGTTATTGAAATCTTTAACATGTTGCAGGTTTATATACTGGTGGTAACGTTTCGCCTGGATAAAAAAGATTTTTCCATCTATACGGACTTTTCCGTCAATGCCTCCGTCACCTGTGTAACGTCTGTTTCTGTAAATTTTATATCCTCTCTTTTTGAAAGTGTACAGCAGCAGTTCCTCGAAAACAAATGGATCAATTTTCCGAAGATAGCACAGTATTGCTGCGTCATAAGAAAAATCATTTTTGTTTATTTTCAGGCTTACTTTTTTTGCCTTTCTGTAATTTTTAAAATGCCGGGTTGAATGTATAAAATATCTGAAAAAGTTCAATTAATTCTTTCCTTTGGAGCGCAGATCTGCGCTCTAAGTTTATTAAAACTTGAAGTCAATTTTCCCGTTTGTATATATAAGTTTAGCCGAAAAAGTTTTGTTTGACTTTGCACTTTTCATTTTCTTTGTTCCTGTCTGTTTTCCTGTTATAAGCAGCTTCACATCATTTACAGAAATGTTTGCTCCGCAGATATTTTTTGCAATTGAAAACTTGCAGCCGTTCTTGTAGTCACCGCAGTAATAACTGTTTTTTCCTTCAAGAATTTCAGCTTTACGACATAAAGGACATTTTCCTATTTCGTTTGCTTTCCAGGTATCAGTAATTGTGATTTTTGGTATTTCTGTTGTTATGAAATTTTTTATAGATTGCAGGAATTTATCTGGCTCAGTCTGCAACTGTTCTTCCCATTTTGTAGTTGTTGAAAGACTTATAAAGTCTTTAAGACAAGGTATTTTAATAACCGTTTCAATCAGAAACTCGCCCTGTTTAGTAATCAGTAACTGCTGTCCTTTCTGTTCAATGTACTGGCGGTCAATCAATTCTTTGATTATTGCAGCTCTTGTTGCAGGTGTTCCAAGTCCTACGAGCTTTGCAGTTTTTTCTACATCTTCAGATTTTGGATTTTCCATAAGGGCAAGTATTGTTGCATTTGTAAAATGCTTTTTCGGTTGTGTCTGTTTTGAAAGAATTGAAGATTCAACGATTTGTAAAAGTTCGTTGTCCTGTAAGTCTGTCGGAAATGTTTCAATCTCTTTTTCATCTTCGTTTTCTGATTCAGAAGTTGCTTTCCAACCTTTGTTTATATACGAACGACCTTTGCCGATGAAAGTCATGTTATCTTTTTCAGCGTACACGGTTATCGAATTGTAAGCACAGGATGGCATAATAGCTTGAAAGAAACGGAGCAGAACGGCATTATAAACGTTCTTCTCGTTTTCACTTGCTTCCTTTGGAACTGGCTTCAGCGGAATCAGAGCATGATGGTCTGTAAGCTTTGCAGTATTGAAAAGCCTTTTGTTTTCAGGGCTGATTTTTGTTGTATCGCAGTTCTTCGCAAGTTCCGGATATTCTTTTGAAAGAAGTTCAAACTTGCTTTTGAAAAGCTCGACGTTTTCATCACCAAGGACTACGGAAGGAGTTCGAGGGTAGGATAGGCATTTATATTTTTCATAAATCACCTGTGCAGTATCAAGCGTCTGCTGGGGTGTAAGGTGATATTTATTAGAGCAGTACTTTTGAAGTCCTGTAATGTTGAAAAGCTGCGGAGCGTTTTCAGTTTTTTCTGTTGTTTCTATTTTTGTAATTTTAAGCTTGTCCTGGTCTGTCAGTTTATCAGTCAGGAATTCAAGTTCAGTCTTATTTGCAAATCTGTCTGAATCATCTTTGTTGTAGAAAAGTGAAAATGTAAAATATTCTTTTCTAACTTTACAGACAAGTTGAAAATAATCTGTCGGTTTGAAGTTTTTGATGTTCTTATCACGAAGGTAAATTACACCGAGTATTGCAGTCTGCACGCGGCCGAAAGAAAAGATTGCACGGTTTCCTGTAGACACAGTAAGTAACCGTGAAAAGTTCATACCGATAAGCCAATCTGCATTTGCCCTGGCAAAACCTGCAGCCTTGTACGCTTCGTAGTGTGAAAGCGGTTTTGCGGTAGCAAGTCCTTTTTTTACAACATCAGGAGTGAGTGCTTCACTTACCCAGAAACGCTTTGCGTTTTCAAAATTCTGAAAACCGACATAATCAAGAATTTCTGCACCGATAACTTCGCCTTCTCGTTCAGCGTCGGTTGCAAGAATGAATTCTGATGAATCAAATTCTTTGAAACATTTCTTGATTTGGTGAAGAACATCTTTTGTAAGAGGATTTTCTTTGTAAAGAAATTTTGGTGGATTAATTGGTAAGTCTTTTAGTGAGTCTTTCCAAGATTTCCATTTTGGATCGTATTCTTCCGGCATAAGCGAAATCAGTAAATGTCCTCTGGCAGAGAGTACGCAGTCTTTTCCAGAAATCCAAATTCCGTTTTGAAATTTGAATTTGCCTAATGAAAGTGCGATGTCTTTAGCAACGCTTGGTTTTTCAGCAAGTATTATCATGAATTAATGATGATACATAAAGTTAAGATTGACAATATGTAAGTCTTAATTTATTATGTGTTAGCTAAGTGAAATGACACAGTATGCAAGATAAAAGAGGTAAAACGCTCGTATACAATTCTTTATATATTCACGATTTATAGGTTTTACTGTGTCATTTTTGTATATTGATTGTTTAACCAATGAATTTTGGATAATTTTATACGTTTAACGTTTTGTTTAATTTTTTTTTACCGGTAAAACAGATTGTTTAATTTTATTTTACGGTGTAAACTTGACTATAAGTATTATATGGAGTTGTTTTTATGCATTTTTTGATATATAGAAAGCTGAACTTGTTACTCTTCGTCAGCTTGAATAGTTAATGATTCTTAAAAAGGAACGCAGAACTGCACTAAAAAGGAGGTCTAGCCATACAGACAATCACCAATAGACTGGAAAAAAGTTAAGAAACATTTTGCAGAACAAGACAGGGATATAAACGACAAGGTTCGTATATTCTTTAAAAAAGTCCGCAAAAGTCCAGATGATTTAAGACCGCTTCTCTCACTTATAAAAAAGGCTAACAGGACTTTAGATAATACTCCTAACGTCAGTTCGTATAATTCTAATTCATCTCATTTTTCAAATTCATTCATAAACTCAAGCAAACAGCAGTGTACGGCAAAATTTAAATTTGCAAATACTTTACAGGGACACAAGAAATTTCTGAATTCATACATGGTTCAGAAAGATAAAGAAAACGTAAAAGAAAAGCCTGTTCTTTTCGGTAACGTTACGAAAGAAGAATATCTGAATAAAATCTACACAGTCAAAAAGCCTGTTTTCAAGAACGGTAAAAAGACCTGGAAAAAAGAATCTCCGTATTTCAAATGGATTTTATCCCCTGAAAAATCTCTCGATGATGATGTGTTAAAGGAATTTACAAAAGCGTTTGTAACAAGGCTTGGACAGATTTCTGGATATGAGTTTATGTACCAGGCTGCAATTCATAGAGATACTGCACATCCGCACGTACACATCGTAATCAATGGTGTTGATATGAACGGCAAGATTCTGAAAAAAAATCCGTTCACAAGAGATGTAGTAAAAAATTATGCCCGTGAAATCTGCCAGGAAGTTTTGACACGTTTCTGCGGAGAGCGTGATTATGAGCTTAAGCAGGCAGCAAGAGAACACAGAATCACTGCTGACCGTTGGACAGAATTCGACCAGACTATCAAAGCACATCTACACGCTACAAAGGAAGAAGGCTACTTGGGATATATGAAAAAAACACAGGACGGTGAAATAAAAGCACGTCTTGATTATCTTGAAAAGCTTCAGCTTGCAGAATACAGGGACAATAAATATTTTCTAAAAAGTAATTTTGAAGAGCTTCTTCATATCTACGGAAGATACAATACTTTCCGGGATGCAGAAAAATACGTTACAAACGATTCTGAACTCCAATTCTACAAGCCTGAAATTGGAGAGATACAGGGAATAGTTCGGCACGTTTATACGATGAATGATGAAGATGTATGGAATAACGGTGTTGTACTGGAAGCTGAAAACGGAAAGTTTTATTTTGTTCCGACATACAATCCTGTTTATGACAAAGAAGGAAGTAAAGTAAAAATTTCGCAGAAGAAGCCTGATGGAGATAGCAGACGCAAGGAGCAGATTGTTATCGAAAAGATTCAGAAAGAAGATTGGGATATAGAAAGAGATTAGGAGCGCAGAGCTGCGCTCGAAGGAGTAATACTTATGGCAATTAAAACTTATGATGATTTTTACAAGTTCTTTAATGAATATCCAAGAGAACTTAATTCAGTTGATAAACACGGTTATCAGGTAATTATTGAATCTGAAGAATGGGATGAGAGTTATCTTGAAGATTGTTTTCAAGTTATTTTCCATTCCCGAAGCGGACAGTGGGATGGTGCAAGAGAGGACTGGATTGTCGGATTGATTATTGATGAAATCTGCAAAATTGATAATGACTTTTATCATAAACTTATTGATGAAGATTGGTTTCAGAAGAACATCAATCCTGATTATGCCTGTGTACAGGATTTGTACACAGATTATAACTACAATGAAGATAAATACATTGAAGAAATTCAAAGCGGCAAATATGCCAGTTATGATGATTACATACATCACCTTGCAGAAGATTATGTGAATTACTTAAAAGAAGAATTGAAAAATTAGGAGATTTTGAAAAATGAATGAAACAGAAAATCAAGAAAAAAATAATAAATCTGAAATTCTACAAAAAGTATCTGGCTTTCAGAACTTTGATGAGGTTAAGGCTCAATATCCGAATACAGTTGATTTATCAAACTCTGATAAAAAGAAAATGTCTTATCAAGAAGTTGAAAACTATCTAAGGTCAATTGTAAATGATGTAATGGTAACTACTGATAACGATAAAATCGCTATCAGTGATAATTATGAACACGTAATGAAATCTTCTGAATATAGTAGACTAACCAGACGAGGTAAAGAAGAAATAAAAACTTATGCAGCAGAGATAGAAAAAATAATACCAAATTCTGAATTTGAAAATGAATTACCAAATCATGATATACATAAGCCTGATGTAGAAAAATTCAAATATTATTCAGTTCCTGTTTGGATGAATAATCGAGCTTATAATGTCTTGTTGGAATGTGGAGTACTAAAAGAAAAAGATACTTCTGAAACGCAGGCTCGCGAAGGAGTTTTAAAAAACGTAACAGAAGTATCTAATAAAAAATATATTAGAAAAAATGGAAAATTGCAAGTAGTTGATATTTCATATCTTTATAACATAAGAAACAGACCTTTATTAAAAAATAATCAGGAACTACAAAAACAAGTTGAACAAGCAAACATCACAATTCAGGAACAGAAACAGCAGCTTGTAGAACAGGATAAACTTTTGAACGGCAAAGGCTCTATAATTGTAAATGGTGTAGAGCGTAAGTTTGAACACGGACTTAAACACGCATTTCCTGAAGCTGTAAAGCGCATTGATATTGAAAATCAGCGTAATAAAGATTTAACCGCCGCTTACAACGAGCTTGCAAAATCCAAATCAAACAATATTTCACCAAAATCACCGTCAGATGATGGATATGACAGATAAGAGCGCAGACCTGCGCTCGAAGGAGAAAGGAGAAATGAAGAATAAGATAATAATATTTGATGATAAAAAATATACATCTCCTGCTGAAATACCTGGGACTGGTATCGTTTTTTCTGCCAGTAAGAAAACTGAATGCTTTAATCCTGTTATGGAAATTCCAGATTCAAATGATATAGCAGACGTTATAGAAATGGCAGAAAAAATTGCAGATACGTATACAGAAGGATTTGATTTAGAGATTAGAACAACTCTAATGATAAAACTGTTATATGTACGTTTTTCAAAGTCAATTCCATCAGAAAAAAAGAACTATGATTATGCAACAGCCTTGAAATTAGAAAACTTAAATATTGATTGTGTACATGATAATGGCAAAAAATGGTCTGGGATGAATACTTTTATTCATGGTATGACTATGTAAAAGGAGATGAGTTATGGAATATAAATATTATGGAATTTATAAAAGATATTTTAATAAAATCTGTACAGTGTTAAAATATATGTCTTTAGAACCACCTTTAGACAGGGCAGGTTTTCTTGGAAATAATCATTTTTCCTGCGAGAATGCTTTTAATCTTTTGAATACTCTTCTTACTCAAACTGAATGGGTTACAAATGAAGATGAAAATCTTGAAATAGGCCTTATAGAAGGCGATTTAATGTGTAAGTTATCTTTGGATGAATGTGAACTCTTAACTTACATTATTAAAAATTTTAAAGAAGAAGAATTTTCAAAAGAAATAGCAAAATGTAATTCCCGAACAATTCATGATTTTGAATCAAACTATGAAGGCGGATATTTTGGAGAAATATACGACAGGATAAACATTAAATGTTGTGGTTGTGGTACTGAATGGGAAAAAAATAATAAATTAGAAATCGACAATAATTTTATTCTACTTCTAAATTTTATATTGAAGCGATGTATTATTATAGAAAGGCTAAAATCTTATTTTGTAAGAAATTTATTTCGTGCAACAAGTAGAAGTAAATTATTCAAAATTTCAGAAAATGAACAAAAATTCTTATTTTATTTCTTTGATTGTTTACATAATATCCCGGAATATATTGATAAATTACTTAATCTCATAAACGGAAAACAAGAGGATTATTTTATTTTCACAATCTTTGAACGTGAACTTACGAATTTGTATGGTTTGCTGAGATTAAATCCTGAATATAATTTTGAAATACAAGAAAACTTACAAATAAAAATTTGGATTCATGATTTACAACCATTAGTAGAGTATGTTTCTGAAACATGTGGACTTATTAATCAATTAAAAATAAATAAATATATTTGAAATAGTAAGG
>CAMOWQ010000057.1 GCA_946628495.1 uncultured Treponema sp.
CTTGAAGTAACAAAGCAAGATGGTTCAAAACAAGTTCTATATTACAGAGCAGACGGCAAAATTCATGATGGAAAGTTATCTACAAATTTGATTTTTATGGAATGAAAATAAATGTAATATTTAAGATATAACAGAATTTTTAATTAGCGTTCCACGCATTTTTGCAGTATTATCAAATTAGTCAGGGAGAAGAAAATGAATAGTTTTTTATTGAATGTTATAATTCAAACAATACCAAAAACACCTGCAAATGAATATCAGGATTCTAAATTAATAATAAAATCACGAAACGAATGGAAAAAAGATAGAGTTAAGTATTTTGCACTCACAATAACAGCTGCAATTGTTTTTTTTCTTACAGATAAATTACCTGTTCCATTTATAGGTCTTTTTTTCTTTTTATTTGGTATAGGTGGCTTTTTTTCAGGTCTGTTTTTTTGTTTTAGAGCTTGCATGGTATATAAACATTATTTTGACATATATCGCGATGAAGATATAAAAAAAATCGAAGAAAAATAAAGGGCGTGGTATGAAAATATGGAAATGAGTTTGACAAGATAGAGCACTGATTTTCTATAAATTCAAGGAAAATCGGTGCTCTTTAATAAGGTAATTTAGAATGAGAATCATATTTTTAATTTTATGTAGTGTTTTAATGTTCAGTTGTAATATAAAACATGCTTTTATGAATGATTTTTCAAAAGATGATGATATCTTGTCTTTTTCCTTAAGAAGTCCGGATTATAAACAATGTCCTGTAATTTGTATTCATGATTCTGGTAAAGATTTTTTCTTTCAAGTTGATACAGGTACTACAAATTCATATCTATATTTAAATGGTTTTACAAAAATGAATTTAGAATTAAAAGAAGGATATACTTTAAAGGATGTTACTGTTAATTTTCAATTTGAGGATCCTCGTTTATTAATTGATGGAAAATCTCATAATGTTTCTTTTTATATAAAAGAAGAAAATAACTATACTGATGGGCTTTTAGGGATGGATCTTCTATCTCAATATGACAATATAGTTTTTGATTATAAAAATAAAACCATGAAATTAAACCAACTTCCTATTAATTCAACCCCAATTCCGATGTATAAAAATTATCAAAATCTTTGTTATGTTTATTATTCTGTTGATGAAGTATTAGATTTTGGATTGATTGATACAGGTGCACAAGTTTTTGTTATAAGAGAAGATTATAAAAATAATTATACAGATATTTCAGAAGAAGAAATAAATAAATTACGAAAGGGTCCTGACATTCAAGTAAAGAAAATGAATCCTATATTTTTCAATGAAATTATATTGGGAAACATTACATATAAAAATATACCAGGACGATTAGCAATTGATAAACATATAATAGTAGCTCAAAAAGATAGAAAAGAACTCAGAAAAAGAAGTATTTTAGGAGCTCCATTTTTCAAAAATCATATTATTCAGCTTGATTTCAAGAATAATTTGTTTTATATAGAATAAAAAATAGTACGGAGCTTTTAAAATGCCTCAATCAATTTATCAGAAACAGCTTGATGAACTTTTATGTAAATTAAATCCAAATGAATCTCCAAAACCTTCGCTGCTTTTGCATGCCTGCTGCGGGCCTTGTTCTTCTTATGTGCTTGAATATCTTGCTTCGATTTTTGATATTACGGTTTTGTATTATAATCCAAATATTTATCCGCAGACTGAATACGAGCGGCGTCTTAATGAATTAAAGGCGTTTTACACAAAGTTTCCGCCGGTTTTGCAGAATGCTGTACGTGTTGTTGAATGCAGTTACAATCCTCAGGAATTTTATGATGCTGTTGATACTAAAAATCAGCCGGAGTTAGCAGTTGAAAAAGAGCGCGGTGAACGGTGCCGGCGGTGCTATGAATTCCGTTTGCGAAAAACTTTTGAGTATGCGTGTGAGCATCATTTTGATTATTTTTGTACGACGCTTTCGATAAGTCCGTTTAAAGATGCAGAAAAGATTAATACGATTGGAAGGGAATTGGAAAAGACTTTTGCGGGGCAAAATGCATGTGCGGTTGAAAATGCCTCTGCAAATGCCACGTCGTTTCCAAAATGGCTTCCGTCGGATTTTAAAAAGAAAAATGGATTTAAGCGGAGTCTTGAACTTAGTGCTGAATACGGACTTTACCGCCAGGATTATTGCGGCTGCGTGTATTCGATGCGCGGAAAGGAAAATACATCTGATTTATAAATATTGAATATTCATAAAAAGGCATCTGACGTTTCTGCCAGATGTCTTTTATAAAGAACTATTTCTTTTCTTCCTTTTTGTCTTCTTTATTATCTTTTTTTTCTTCTTTCTTTAGTTCCATTGATTTGTCCAGAACTTCGGTAATTCTTACACCAAAATTTTCGTCAATTACTACAACTTCGGCTTTTGCAAAAACTTTGCCGCTTGCTTTATCTACAAGGTCAACAGGTTCGCCGGCAAGCTTATCCAGTTCGATAATCATGCCTTCTCCAATTTTTGCTCCTTCCGGAACATTGAACTGTCCAAGAGATACTGTTGAATTGCCAGGTAATACTTCCAGTCCGAAATTTGTTGTTTGTGAATTTGGTGCCATAATAATATTCCTCTTTAATAATATTTCTTTTACGAATGGATATGGGAGACATACATTCAGCATGCCTTCTTCGTCTGCAATTCTACATTCCAGTGTTACAAGAACGACCATTTCGCTTGGTGTTGTAATCTGTGCAAACTGCGGATTACATTCTATCTGAATTTTACTTGGCTTTTTTACAGGTGTACTGTTTGAATCATCAACTTTTCCTTTATACATTGGGAATTGATTTTTAAAATCATTAAAACTTTCCGAAATAATTTTGTATAAAGGCTTGAAGACTTTTTTCTTCATGAAAGCAGCTTCTTCGTCGGTTAAATCCCTGTTCTTTCTTGATGCACAGAAAACATCATGTGCAAGTTCGATTATTGTATCTTTCTGTTTATCTGAAAAATCATCTTTTAAGTCTTTAACTGCATCTGCAAAAGCATAAAGCTTATCCATGTATCTTGTATTAAGCATTTCAAAGGTGATGCAAGGGTCTACTTCGATAACGGCATGCTGATTTTCCCAGAGTGCACAGCCTAAGGTTGTAGGAGTAGGAATAGAACGTATGAATTCTTCGTAAGTCAACTGGTCTACGCTTGCAACATGAATATGTGTAAGGCATTTGAACTTTGCTGAAAAATATGTGGTGGCATTTCGGGATACAGTTTCGAATATGCAGCTGATGTTTCGCAATTGTTCTTTAGAAAAGCGGTCAGGACGTTTAAAATCATAGATTTTAATTTTTCTGTGGTCGGTGATTGGCTTAAAGTTTTTGTCGTCCCCGTCTCCTCTTGAAATTGCCCTAAGCAATTGGTCGATTTCATCTTGCGAAAGCACTTCGTTTCGTGGGGTATGATATTTTGCAAAATGTTTTTCGATTTTTTGATCCAATTCTTTTTGATTTTCTTTTATTTTCTTTTTTGTGTCTTCTTCAGATGTTTTTGCTGTTTTGTCTTTATTGTTTTCTGATTTCTTTTCTGGTTTATTTTTTTTATTGTCAGATTTATCAGATTTTTTTTCTGGTAAGGGTTTTCCACTTAGTAAAGCATCAATTTCATCCTGAGAAATTGAACTATCATCATCTTCTTCATTTGCCATAAACTGTCCTCTTTTATGATTTTAATTACTGTTAATTATAGTGCAGTTTTATTAATCGTAAAGATGTTTCGGGATTTTTTTTGTGGATTATTTTTTTTGTCTGAAGGGTTAAGGTTCATTTTTTTTTTTATTTTTCAAAGCATTTATATGGCAATTTTTAACTGTTTGGACTGATTTATCTCGGTAGTTTTACCTATCTTTCAGCAGGTCTAAAAATTAAAGTTTTAATTACTAATTATCAAGGTATATAATTATATATATAAAATTACAAAAACGATTAATATTAAAAAATTTTAATCGTCAGGAGGAAAAAAGTGAAAAAAACTAAGGTTACATCGGTTCTTGCAGGTATTGCTATGCTTGCATGTGTGTTGGCTGGTTGTGATGGAGCAAATACTCATACTTATCCTACAGACATCTTTACTGTAGGTGCCGCAGGAAGTTGTGGAATTACTCTTGGAGATAAATTTGAAAAACTTACTGTATTTAGTGAAGGTTCTGCAGGACAGATTACCGAAAATGCAGACGGTTCTGTAACATTCGTTGCAACAGCTGCTGGCGGTGGCGGTGGTGGAGCTGCCTTCTACATGAAGAGCGACAAAACCGAAATCAATCTTGCAAACTATGAATCTATAGATTTGGAACTTGTTTACAGTCCTGTTAACGGAAAATGGGCATCTGGTGCAAAAAATCCTGGCTTTGCTTTAAGAATTCTTCCTTGGGATTCTACAGGTATGTTTGGTGGTTACGAAGATCTTGAATACTTTGGTGGCAGCAGTGCATACGGTGAGCTTAAGAAGAATATCAAGATTACTGACGCGTTTGTAGAAAGAATTAAGGCAAGTTCAGATTTTGATTCAATTCTTGGATTTGCATTGAAATTCAACGATTACAATAGTGGAAATAAAGACGGCGACCAGCTTAGAGTTCAGGTTAAACAGGTTAAATTCAACAAGAAAGCAGGTGCTGGCGAAGACAAGGCATTTGATGATGGTCTTACAGCTGCTCAGCATGGTACTGTAACAGAAATCAACTATCCTACACGTGATTATACAGTTGCAGCAGACAAAGTTACTGAGGCAGACAAGTATAATAAACATGCATGGGTATATCTGCCAGCTGGTTATGATGATCCTGCAAATGCAAATAAGAAATATCCTTTGTTCATTCTTTTGCATGGATATGGTCAGAATGAAAATACCTGGGGGCTTTCTAATAAAGGCCGCGGTGGAAAAATCAAAGGTTATATGGACAGAGGCATGGCAAGTGGTAATGTAAAAGAATTCATCCTTGTTTGTGCTACTGGTGTTGCAGATAAATCTTGGGGACCAAATGGCGGTGGAAATAGTATAGCCGGATTTAATGCATTCGGCGGCGAACTTAGAAATGACCTTATTCCTTACATGCGTTCAAATTATCGTGTTGCAGACGGCCGCGATAATGTTGCAATGGCAGGTCTTTCAATGGGTGGCGGACAGACATTCAACATTGGTATTGGCGAATGTCTTGATTTGATAAGCTACTTTGGAGGATTCTCTGGTGCATTATTCGATAGTGCAGCTGATTTCATGAAAAAAGTTGACGGTAACGCTAACTTTAACGGCTTGAAGATTCATCATCTGTATATGATTTGTGGAGATGCCGACAGCCTTGTTTACGGAAGCTTCCCTGGATATGTAGATGCAATGAAAAAATGGAATCGCGTTGAAAAATTTGATTCTGATGTAGTTCCGGGCGGTACACACGATTTCCCTGTATGGTACAAAGGTTTCAAGACAATCATTCCTATGGTTTTTAAATAATAGAGTTTTAAAAACTTAAATTCTTGAATGATAGTGGCCGGGTTCCTCGTTGAAAAATACGATGCCCGGCTTTTTTTATATTAAATTGTTACATCAGAATTTTTGAAAGGAATTCGGAATATTCTTTTATGATGTCGGGATGCTCTTTTGCATATTCTAAAATTGTTTTTCCAATGCCCGAAGTAACAAGTTTTTGAACCTGTTCTTCCGGAATTTTGTTAATTGCGGGGCAGGTTGGAGTAAGTGCAACTGCAAGTTTTGTGTGTTTTGTGCAATCTGGCGTTTCGGAATTTTCTTCTTTGGAAGAAAGGCTTACAACACGCAGCGGCCATATTTTGCAATCAAAAGGTTTTAGTTCTTGCGGAAGAATGCAGCCTTCATGCGGATTTAAAAAAGGACATGGTGCTTCTTCATCGGGATTATTGGTTTTGTAATCATTGCTTATATCAATTGTAAATGATGTATTTTTTTGTGAATCCTTATTAATCGGACGGAATTTTGCCTGCGGATACAATGCAGAAAGTTTTTCAACATCTTCTTTTGAAAAAATCGGGGTTTCCCAAAGGCTTGTGCGTTTAAAACTGCAGCAGAATTTACATGCCGCACAGTCAGATTTTTTTAGTATTGATGATAACATTTGAATGACATTTCCTTCTTAAAGTATTTTACCGTAAAATTTATCTAATATGATTGCAGGTTTATAAGAAAGTTTTGCTTTTCGTAAACCCTCTACGCCCATGTCTTCTTCGCGGTTAATATATAAATAATCGCCGCATTTTTTTGAAAACTGCTGGTTTATTACGGTATAAGCGCCGTCTTTTTCGAATTCATTAAGGGCTTTTTCGTAAATAACATCAATAACATCTGGCGAAATTGGAGCTGCGAGTGTCATAGCGGCAGGTTTTCCGTGAATGTAAAGAACACCGCCTTTTAATCCGAGCATTTTTGCATTTTCCAGAGCAAGAGAGACACTTTCTTTTTCGAGTTCAAGTGCATGGTTGTCGTTTCCGTTTTTTTCGATGAACCAGCCGGCAGCTATTGTAAGAATATCATCTTTCAGGTCGTTTTCGGGAAAGCTTTTGAATGCCCAGTCATCACCATAAGTACGGTTAAATCTTGAAATATGATTTCTTTTTTTCTGATAGTTTGAACCGGGCAAATCAGAAAGATTTTTCTGCAAATAGATATAGTCGCAGTCGTCGCGGTTTGTTTTCCATTGTACTTGATGCGACGGAAAATTTTTGGAAAGACAGGCATCTATTATATTTTTCTGTTCCTGTGTCATAAGACAGAAGGCAGATTCGCGGTTCTGTTTTTTTGCATCTTCAAGAATGAATTTGATTGCTTTTTTAAGATAACCGAAAGTTCCATCTGTTGAGTCTGAACCTTCGTTGTATGCCTTTAAGGGAATCGGGAATGCATAGCCGGTGCGGTTTTCATTCCCGTAATAATACCGGTATAAGATATTTTCGTTGATTTTGATATCCGTGTTATATTTTTTTTGCAGCAAAAACATATTTGCCAATGCAGAATCGCTGCCGAAAAGTCCGGCAGTGTTTAATTCATAACTCAGATATTCAAAATCAACATTGTTCATATAATACTATTGAAAAATAAATTGTACAAAGTGATAAATACCGCTTTGTATTGCGACGTTATTGTGGTCAGCATCGCTTACTTCGTACCAGGTGTGCTCTACTCCATTTTTTTCGAGCAGCTGATGATAACCAAGCGGGAACTTACCAACTGTTCCGTCTTTTGTACCACAGCATACCATTAACCATTCAGGTTGTGGGTTAGAATATTTTAATTCTTCTTCTTTAAGCTGTCCTTTATGCTGCATTGCCCAGTCTCTTGCAGGAACAAGGCCAGGAGCAGGAGCAATTGCGCCAGCGTAAGCAAACAAATCTGAACGTTTAACGCTTATAAAAAGTGTTTCGCGTCCACCCATTGAAAAACCGCAGATTGCAGTATTTTCGCGGCCTGTTTTTACGCTGAAATTCTTTTCTACGAACGGCATAAGGTCGTTTACAAGGTCGTTAATAAAATTATCATAATTTGCAACGGCTTCGTCATTAAAACCAGGTTTTGCTTTTGGATCAGAGGCAGCAAACATATCAGGGAAAACAACAATCATCTGTTTGCACATTTTCTGATTTGTCATGTTTCCGATTAATTCTTTTATGTGAAGATTGCCGTCGCCTGTAAAACTGTATTCATTACCGAAAATTCCGTGAAGCATATACAATACAGGGTAAGATTCAGAACCGTCGTATCCAGCTGGTAAAAGAATATTAAAACCGCGTGTACGGTTGCAGGTTTTAGAAGAATATGTAACGTGAGTGATTGTTCCGTAATCATCTTTTGCATTGTTTACAAGAAGACTGTCAGGGCAGTGATTTTCGAGTTTGTCAAACTGTTTCATTTTTTTAGTACTCCTGTTTTTAGTTTGTGCCTGCAAATTCAAGCATAGCAAAGAAATTGCAAAAAGAACAATTGTTTTTTTGTAGAAAAATAAATTTTTATGTATCATAATTAACCTCAATAGTTGTTAAGTTTATTTTATTTATTAAATTCATTCTACAGGGGAAAAACAGGATTTTATGAAAGTAATTCATTGTGCGGATATTCATGCAGATTCCAAAATGGATACGCATTTTACAAAAGAACAGGCATCGCAAAGGCGTACCGAAATTGTAGATGCGTTTGCTTCTATGGTAGCGTTTGCTAAACAAAACGATGTTCGGGTCATCATTATTGCAGGTGATTTATTCGATACTAAAAATGGTGAACAGAAAACTATTAAAAAACGAATTTCGTATATTATAAGTCAGGCGCCGCAAATAGATTTTTTATATCTGCATGGTAATCATGACGAAGATGTCGATTTTGCCTCTGCTGATAATCTGGAAAACCTTAAGCTGTTTTGTAAAAAAGAGTGGAAATCGTATTCGTATGGAAATGTCGAGATTTATGGCCGCGAATTTGGAGATAAAGTCGAAGCAGATACATATAATCTTAATCCTGATTCAAAAAAAATAAATATAATTACACTTCATGGACAGGTTGCAGAATATATTGCAAAAAAGGATGCCCCTGTTATTTCCCTTCCAAAATTTGTTAATCATAATATTGATTACATTGCTCTTGGACATATTCACTCTTATAAAATTGATAAACTTGATAAACGCGGACAATGGTGCTATTCGGGATGTCTGGAAGGCCGTGGTTTTGATGAATGTGGCGAAAAAGGATTTGTGCTTCTTGATATTGATGAAAATGCTGATACAGCAAAAATTGAATCTGGAAATGCAATAAAATGTGAATTTCATTCTGTTGCAAAAAGAACTATTCACGAAATTAGTGTCGATATTTCAGGCATTCAGTCTTATAACGGCATTATGGATAAAATAAAAGAGGCAGTTTCTGAAATTCCTGCAAAAGATATTGTAGAAGTTATGCTTACCGGAGAAATTTCGGAAGATGCGGAAATAGAAACTGAATCTTATAAAAATGCCCTTGCTTCGGAATTCTATATAATACGCGTAAAAAATAAAACGGTTGCAAAAATTGAGTACGAAAAATATCAGAATGATGTTTCGTTAAAAGGTGAATTTATCCGTCTTGTAAATTCCCAAAAAGATTTGTCGGACGAAGATAAGGCAGAAATCATAATGACGGGAATAAAAGCTTTGGCAGGGAGATTGAATAAAGATGAAATTAATTAGTGCTCATATAAATGATTTTGGAAAACTTCACGATGTAGATATCGATTTTAAAGAGGATTTGAATGTTTGGGTTCATGACAATGGCTGGGGAAAAACAACTTTCTCGGTTTTTATAAAATCCATGCTTTACGGAATGGAACATTCAACTGCAAGAAATCTAAAAGAAAATGAAAAGGCAAGATACAGACCGTGGCAGGGTGGAAGATACGGTGGAAGCCTTGTTTTTGAAGAAAATGGCAGGCAGTATAAAGTAACAAGGGAATTTGGATCAAAAAAGAGTGATGATAAATTTTCGCTGCTGGATTTAAAGACAAATAAAACGTCGTCAGATTATACAGAAAACCTTGGAAATGAATTGTTTGGTATTAATAAAGATACATATTCAAGAAGTGTTTTCGTGGAATTGGACTCGATGCCTGAAAGTTCACCTGATATTTCTGCAAAACTTAACAATCTTGTTGAAGCCGGCGATGTTGAAGCGTTTGATAAGGCAAAAAAAGCACTTGAGGAAAAGGCAAGTTCTCTTAAAAAAGCCCGTGGAAATCCAGGTTTAATACAGATTTATCAGAATAAAATAGATGAAAACCGCGAGCTTTTGGTTGATATTCAGAACAGACTTGTGCAGAACAAGGCATACTCAAAACGGATAGCGGAAATTGAAGAATCTCTGGCAGATGCAAAGGAAAAACAGAAAAAATATACAGAACAGCTTAGTTTAAATGCAAAGTTCGAAAGTAAGATGCATTATGAACAGCTTAAAAAAGACTTGAAAAATGCGCAGAATCTTCATGAATCGCTGCTTGCTTTTTTTGACGGTAAAGTTCCGGATGCAGAAGTTATAAAAACAATTGATGATATTTCCAGCGAATATACAACGGTAGAAACTAATATAAAGAATGGTGCGGTAACTCAATCGGAAAAAGAACAGTATGAGGCATTCAAAAATTATTTTGCGGGCGATATTCCTACTAAAGCGCAGATTGAAAAATGTCTTGCTGCAGATTCTGAATACAAGCAGTATGTTCAGGGAATGAATGAAAAAAAACTTTCTGCCGCAGAACAGGAAGAATATGAGTTTTTGTCAAAACGTTTTAAGGATAAGCCTGTTTCGGAGCAGAGTATAAATGCATTTATTTCTGATGTTACGCAAATTAATGAACAGAAAGGTGAAATTTCAAAGGCAGAATCAGAATTGAATTCACTTCGCACCGAAAAAATGATTGCCTCTAATGTTAAAAAGTCAAATCCTGTAAAAATTCTTCTATATATATTGGCAGGAATATTTGCTCTTGCAGGTGCCGGACTTTTTGTTGCAAAATTTAACGTGCTTTTTGGAATTGCAGCTTTTGTTTTAGCGGCAGTATTCCTTGTTGTGGCATTTGTTCTAAAATCTCCTAAAGCCGATACTTCTTTGCTTGATACAAAAATTGCTGATTGTGAAAAAAATATTTCTTTGCTTAGTGCAGAAAACGAAAAAAAAGAAAATGCACTTAATTCATTTATTGCTGAATATTGTAGCGAAAATCTTCCCGCGGTTTCTGCTTTAAGCCGTATAAATGTTGATTTTAACCGTTATGCAATCTTGTTGAAAAAAGCACAGGAATACGAACAGTGGAAATCTTTACAGAATAAAAATCCGGAAGATTTTGAAAATGAATTAAAAGCCTTTGTAAAACGCTACTGCAAAACCGATGATATTTCGGCAGTTGCAATGGAAATTCAAAATCTTAACGATAAGCTTACAAAACTTGATTCTCTTGAAAGAAGAATAAATGATGATGCTCAGAATAAAAATCTTCTTGACCAAAATAAAGAAAAACTTGAAAAGATTTTAGCTCAATATAAAACCGAAAAGGCATATTCGTTTGCACAGCAGGTTCAGCAGATTCACGATAAAATTACCGAAATAAAAAATGCAGAATCGGGAGTTGCGCAGTGCAATCAGAAAATACGTGAATTTGAAGAAAACACTGAAAATAATCTTGAGGAACTGGAAGCTTTGAGTAAGCCTGAAATTTCAACAGATGAAATAAAATCTGAACTGGAACAAGTTACGCGAGAAATAAACGAGGGAAATTCAGAAATTGCCCGAAATCAAAAAAATATTGATGATAATTCACTTGTTACAGAAAAAAAAGAAGATATTGAATCTGAAAATGAAAGGCTTGCAATGGATAAGCAGCAGAAAAATCACGAATATGAAATTCTGCAAAAAACAAAGGAGCTTCTTTCAAAAGCAAAAGAAAAACTTGATGCAAATTACAGCGATCCGATGAAAGAAGGTTTTGAAAAATACATAAATATGACCGGTTCAGAATTAAAACTTATGATTGATACGGATTTAAAAGTTTCTGTTGAAAGCGAAGGTCAAATTCACGACAGTATTTATCTTAGTGAAGGTTATAAAGATTTGGTAAATTTCTGCTCGCGAATGGCTCTTGTTGATGCATTGTTTAAGGAGTCTAAGCCGCCTGTAATTTTAGATGATCCGTTTGTAAATTTAGACGGTAATAAAATTCCGAATGCATTAAGGCTTGTAAAAGAAATGTCAAAAGAAAATCAGATATTGTATTTTACATGTCATAAAAGCAGAATTCCAGAATAAAATTTGAAATAAAAAAAACGTGAGTTTATATAATCTGTTGTAAAAATGCAGATTTTCAAAACTCACGTTTTTTTGTTTATGGCGAAAAAGTTCTTTTACTGTTTTCCGATGTTTGAAATTGATTCAATAACAGCTTCAGTGTTTTTCTGCAATGAATCAACTGCTTCTTCAACAGATTTTGTTCCTTCCTTCATTTGATTAAGGCTTACAAGCAGCATGGAATTTCCTTCTTTTTGTTCCTGCATTGCATTCTTTACGCCAAGTTCCTGATTCTTAACTTTTTCTGTAAGTTCAACAACAGAATCAAATTCCTTTTGTACTGTTCCGGCTTTGTTGTAAGTATTATCAACCATTGTTTTAATGGATTTAAGAACTTCTCCAATCTGTTTTGCCTGTCTTCCCGAATCTTCTGCAAGCTTTCTGATTTCGTCTGCAACAACGCTGAATCCTGCTCCGAATTCACCGGCATGTGCGGCTTCGATTGCGGCATTCATGGCAAGAAGGTTAGTCTGGCTTGAAATTTTACCGATTACGCGGCTCATTTCTTCAAGCTGTTTAGATTCTTTTTCGATTTTGTCGATAAGGTCAGTTACTTCTGCAAGATTTACGCGTCCAATGTTTGTAGCACTTTCAAGTTCATTAACAATCTTAAAGTTTGTTTCGATGATAGAATTAATAGAAGCAATATTTCCTACCATTTCTTCAATAGCTGCCGACGAATTAGACATATCCTGTGACATTTTTCCGGTAATTTTATTCAATGAAGCAACATTGTTTTTTGTTCCAGAAAGCATATCAACACTTTCGCTGGTTATATCGCGTATAGCTTGAATAAGTTCTTCTGTATGATTTTCCTTTGCTTTTTTAAGAACAAAGTGATGGCAGTTTTCCGGTTTGTTTTTGCCGTTAAAAATTGCAACAGCCATCTGTTCACAAGAAACGTAACCACAAGCTCCGCAATCATACATATCTGATTTTGATTCTTTTCCCATCAGATGGAATGTCTGAGCAAGTTGTTCTGCATTCGGCTCTTTTAATAAAGATTTATGAATAGAACTTCGATCTATATATTTTCGTTCATATATTTCAGGCTGCCAGTATTCGTCGATTTTATCGTGAAGTTTTTTGATAGCCTTTCTTTTTTTGTCTTCATCGAGAGTATTCCATTTTTTACAGCGTTCAGCGGAACGTTTTTCAACATAACTTTCGAGTTCATCAAGAGACATGTCGTGATTTATTGTTCCGCCACCACGGTTACAGCCTTTGTCGCAGTTAAGACAGTCTACAAGTTGGTAGTATGGTTTTACGCCTTTCTGAAGGGATTCATCAAGATGTGCAAGGTATTCAAAAATTGCAGGATGACCTTCAATTTTTCGTGTATGTAAACCAATTCCTGGAACATAACGCTCGGCAGTGCGCAAGAGTCCGCCTGGCGTAGAATACAAGGTTCCTCGTTCTGCGGGAGGCGTATCATAATCAACTTTAGGGAACGCACTAAGGTCTATATGATTTGCTTCAAAATATGCAGAAAGAGATTTCATTGTAACGTTGAAATCGCCGCGTCCATTTTCGTCGAATTCACGGCGCTTTGCATAGCACGGAGAAATTACTGCAATTTTATGATTACTGTATTGCGGATAATAATGTCTTATGCATTCAACAGTGTGAGCCATAGGGCTATCGTATTTTGCAAGGTATTTTATAAGATTTGGTCTGTAAGTTTCTATGAAAGTTACAAGGGCAGGGCATGGTTGCGAAATCATTAAAGAAGGATTTTCTTTTTCGATTTGTTCAACGTATGAACGGGTTGTAAGTTCTGCACCGAATGAAACGTCAAAAATTGCCTTAATTCCAATAGATTTGAGCCATCCGTTAAGTTCAAGGTCTTTTCCTTTGAAGTTTACAGCTACAGCAGGTGCAACAATTGCAATCATTGGTGTATTGTTCTTAAGCTCAGTTAGAAAACGAGGCATATCGTCAATTCCTGTTCTAGCATGGTGTGTACAGGCATCAATACAAGAGCCGCATCCAATACATAAATCAGGATTTAATGTAACAAAATCTCCAGAACCATCGTTACATAATTTTACTGGACAGACAGCGATACATCTGTGACAGTTACAGCACTTTTCTTTATCGACATTAATAACTGGGGTCAAATGAAATTTAGAGTTTAATTCCATAATATCGTTGCCTCACTTGTTTTTTTGTCAAAAATAGTTTTAGTTTTAATTATAACATGTTTTTAATAATTTACTAGAGAATTTTAATCTGTATTGTTTATTTTATAGATATTGATTTTCTTCTTGTGGGGATTCGAACTTGCGGCCTTCGGGCATTGTGCCCGGAGATGGTTATACGGGGAAGACTTTTTTTCGGTTTGATAAAAATGCAGAACTGGATCCTGTTTTGCTTTCAATTAGAAAGCTATTTTTTACCAGAACATAAAGAACTTCCTTTCTGAAATATGTTGAAGCATTTATTCCAAGATATTCAGCAATTTCTTTGGCTGTATGAGCCTTTGTAAAACAGAAAGATAAAATTGCTTTATCATTTTTACCTGTAACAATTCCATTCACATTTATTTCCGGAATTGAGTTTTCATCAATGACACCGTTAGGATATGTAAGGTTTGGTAATGTTAATGTAAAAGAATTCCCGTTTGAAGAAATAAAAGGCTTGAAGACTTCTCCTTTTCCTGCATAATCCTGCTCAATTTTATCAAAGCCAGAACCTTTTGATTCCATGTATCTGAGGTATTCCAGAATATTACAGATTACTTCATTTCTGCGGCGAGGAATAATCGATGAAATATTTTTCTCTTTTTTGCAGGGCAACGACACCCAGTAAGGCTCCTGGGGAAGTGATTTCAAGTCTATCCTTGAACATATTGATTTCAATCTGGCTTCCTTGAATGAAGTAATTTCTGTGTGCAACAGCATTAACAATACCTTCTGTAATCGAACGGGCTGGATATGAATAATAATCAATTCGTCCTTCATCAATCTTCTTAAAACCATTTACCGAGTGATTTTGTATAAATTGAGTTGCAAATTTGATTGAATCAACAATATTTCCGTCAAACGCTCCGGAGGCCAATATTACTGAACTTCCTTTTGTAATTTCTGGCCACACCGTACACACAATCTTTGTTCTTTCACTTTTATAATTGTCAGAAAAAAGCTGTGCACCCTTTGAAAGTTTTCTATCAGAATTTATAAAGCCAGCAGAAATCAACGCTTTCTCGGTGAGTTCAGAATTTGTGCACTCTTTGTATAATTCAAAAATCTGTTTGAAATTGTTTTTATCGAAAACATCTTCTGTAAATGGCTGATCAAAAGGATTGTTATCATTTAAAAGAATTAATTCCCTAATTTGTTCAGGACTTGCCAGAATTGAGCTTCCATAACTTCTGATATAAATTCCAAGAAGATTTTCTTCATGTAAAGTAACAGGAAGAATTGTATTTTTATTTACAATAACCTTGAAGGTCTTGCAGATATTGAAGAGGACCGGGTCCAGAATTTTGAAAAGGCAATGAAAGAGATTCGGGAAGAGCTTGAAATATGAAAAGTTGACAATTTGTCACCTTTTGCTTCCTACACAGGTTTAAGCCTCTTAAGGATGATGTTGCACATAGCATTAGTAAGAAGTATCAGCTTTATAAGGATTAATTAATTCGGTTTGCTCGTAAACTAATTCATCAATTATTCTGAAATCATAGATATTATTTTCAATGCAGAATTGATAAATAGTATCTATGGTGTCTACTGGTGAAAAAGCGAAGCCCGCTCTTGATAACAAATCTTCTGCTTCCACCAAATTAAGATGTAATGCAATAATCAAAGAAAGTATTGTTTGTTTTTGCGGATGATAATCTGCATCGGAACGGATTTTAGAAAACAATCTGCGGTCGATATTTGCAGTTTTGTAAATCTGGATTTCAGAAAGACCTTTATTCCAGATTAGATGCATAAGCCGTTCCTGAAAAGTTTCATTTTTTCTGGCTAAAATGTTTTGCAATGAAGGATAGTTTTCAATAAGACTCTTTTGTCTTCTTAAAATGCAATTTGTGAATACCTAATCTCCTTATGAAAATGAAAGTACCATTTTGAAATAAAAAAATCTATAGCGGGTGGAAGAATCGAACTTCCCCGACGTCGAGCTTATGAGGCTCGTGAGCCACAACCAGTGCTCCAACCCGCTGTGATGTCTGAACTATAACAGACTTTGTTTGTTTAGTGGTCGCCACGGTGGGGACATTTTTTAAATTATTAGTTTAATGATTTTTG
>CAMOWQ010000058.1 GCA_946628495.1 uncultured Treponema sp.
AATTTTAAAACAATAGATGATGCAGTTCTTCATTTTATGTATCATCCGTTGGATGAAAATGTCCAGCTTATTATGTCCGATTTTAAGTTTGAGTTTGTAGATGAAGATCCATTTGTAACGTCAGAAGCTGAAACAAAACTAATAACAGTCAAACCGTGCGAAGAAGGTCTTGAATTTACAATACACAAGCCTGCCTCTTACACAGATTTTGACACCAGTCTTGGTATAAAATATCGTACTGACAATTACGAACTTGAAATGTGGATAAACCAGCAGAAAATTAATGAAAACAAAAATATCACTGTTATCTGGCCGTTCTGTAAAAAAGGAAAAAAATATACATTTGAATATACCTGGACAGATAAAAACAATGCATGGCATGGAGAAACAATAAAAGTTCTTGCCGTTGCAGGACAAGGAGAATTGAATTTTGATGCATTAACAAGAACGGAAGTTTCTCTGGAATCTAATTCTAAAGCTGCAAATTTACGCGTTAAAAACCTTACGAAAGAGAAACTTTTGGATGTTTTAAATGATTACATGGAGATAATTACAGACGTTCAGTTTGGATTCCCGATTATTTCCGGCAAAAGAGACTGGAGCGACACAAACTGGCTTTTCGAAGCTGGCTGCGAGCTTTATCCAAATTATGACGATACGAATTCTTTCTATAATGACCTTTTAGAAAAAGGAAAGGCAAACATTCTTGGTGACCATGATTTCTGGTGGGGAGATAAGGAAAAAATAAATCTGGAACTTTCAGAAAAACCTCAATTCTGGACATTCATGCAGCTTCATTTCCGTATAGAAGGTCATAACGATATCTATGGATTTAATATGACTTCAAATTATACAGACGAAACTCCGTATATTCCCGTATTGTTCGATTAATATTTGAGGTGTAAACTCTTACGAAAAGGGTAAGCAAAATTTTATTTAGTTCAAATATCGAGTTTTGAGTTTTGCAGTTTGTGTTAAAAAACGGCTCCTAATCGTAAAACTCGGCATTCTGACTATTTAGCATATTTCTTACTCTTTTCAAAACATCACAGGTCAAAAAAGGCCTTATACAGGAAAAAAAATGAATTTTATTTATGAAATGCCGGCAGAAATGCTGAAAGAATGTGACAAAAAGGGAACGGTTGAACGTTTTGAATACGAAAGCCGCGTTTACGAAGAAAACGATGAAACAGGCAAACCAAAGACCGTTTCCGCAGACTCCGCAGAAAAACTGCAAAAAGGTGCGTGGGTTTATATTCCTTATGGATACGACTCTTCTAAAAAATACGATGTTTTATATTTGATGCATGGCGGTGGTGTAAACGAAGACTGGTGGTTTAAGATGTTTCCGGACACGGTTACGATTCTAGACAACATGTTTGCAAAAGGATTGTGCAGGCCTTGTATTATTGTAACACCGACATTTTACAGAAATGCAAAGGACAAAGAAAACGGTGGCATAAACGAAGCACGTCCGGAACAGTTTAAGGATGAACTTCGCAAAGATTTGATTCCTGCTATTGAAAAAAAATATTCAACTTATGCAGCCGGCAATGTAAGCGAAGAAAATCTTATTGCTACCCGAAACCACCGTGCTTTTGCGGGGCTTTCGCTTGGTTCAATGACCACTTACCGTGCCGCTTTCTACAACAACTTTGATTTATTCTCGTGGTATGGACCATTTTCCGGCTGCTGCGGTCCGTTCGGCGACCACGAAAAAGAAGTTAGCCGCATTTGTAAGACACTTTCGGACGCTAAGGAAAAAGATTTGAATCTTGATTACCTTTTCTGCTGCAACGGCGACAAGGACATTGCTTTTGAAGAACACAAGGACATTATGGAAAAAACTCTGAAAAAATGCCCTGAACTCGTTCCTGGAAAAAATTACGACTTTTATTTAATTCCTGGCGGAGTTCATGACATGAAAGCATGGCAGCTTGATTTGTACCACGCACTTCAGATTTTCTTTAAATTATAATCGCTTATTATTTTTTTCTTTGAAAATCACATTTTTAATGCTAAAATATTTTCATGAATTTATTTTTTAGCTACTTAATTATTTTTGGAGCTTCGACATTAATCGGAGTTCCATTATTGTCATCATTTCAAGTTACACAAATTCATGGTTCTACATGGAGTTATTGGGTTCATACTTTAGGAACAATTCTTTCACCTGCTGTAGCTGCCTTTGTTATAATTGCAGTAATCGTTTACTACATGCTTAAACCGCTTACAAAATTAATTACAACAGCAGAACAAAGAGCCCTTTCCGAGGAAGAAAAGCAATCTGCTCAAAAAATCCTGAAAAAAATTGATATTGTCTCTACAATTTCTATTTTACTTGGCTATCTTTTGGGAAATGGAATTGTAATTACGATTAATACGTTAAAAGGAAAGGTTCATAACACCAGAATTGAGTTTGCGCTTATCATAGTTTTAATTATACTTTATGCACTTCTTGCAATTCAGTATTCCACACGCAGTTTTAATGCAATAGCGCATTCAGAACTTCAAAAGCTGAAAATTCAAAATACAGACAACATGAAAAACTCAAAATATACTTTTGAGCTTGCAAAAATTATCCTCAACGTTGCTTTGATTATTGGCTGGCATCTTTTGTGTTCGGGCTATGCTTCAGTAAAACACAACTGGACAATTGCATTTGCACTGCGAAAATCTTTATATGCACTTTTTCTTAGTTGTGCAATCTCACTTCCATTATGTGTAATCGTTCTTCATCAGCTCAGAATTCGCTTTAGGCTTACAATTGAACAGCTCGATACTTTGCGAGAAAAAGGCGATTTAATTTCCCGCCTCAACATTGGTACTTTTGATGACTTTGGCATAATCATGACTTCCATGAACAAACTCATGGATTTTCTTAAAGAATCACTTCTAACCTTAAAAAACGAAACAGGTTCCGTAGATGATGCAGCATCCGAACTTTTACAAATTACAGAAAATTCTTCTTCGGGTATGATTCAGATTCTTTCCAGTTTTGAAGAAATGCAGAAGCAGAATGCACAACAAGACCGGCTTATGTCAGCTGCAAAAAATAATATTGCAAAACTTAGCGAAGATGCTTCTAAAGTAAGTGAATCTATGCAGCAGCAGGCACTTTCCGAAGAAATGAGTGCAAAATCAATATCACATATTGCAGAAAATACAACACAAATCAGTGCACTAATCAAACAGGCGCAGGAACTTTCAAAAACCCTGTCGCAGTCATCAGAAAAAGGTGCTGTAGACGTAAATGAAACAGAAAACGTCATAAACAGTGTAAGCGAAAACTCAAAAAAGATGATTGAAGTCATTCAGGTAATTGAAAAAGTTGCTTCTCAGACAAACCTTCTTGCCATGAATGCTGCAATTGAAGCGGCTCATGCAGGCGATGCCGGAAAAGGATTTTCTGTTGTTGCCGACGAAATTCGAAAGCTTGCAGAAGATACACAAACTCATGCAAAAAGCATTAAGGAACTGATTACTGCAATTACAACTCTTGTTGATAACGGTGCAACGAACATGAAAGAAACAAAACTTATGTTCGACCAGATTCACAAGGAAATTGAAGAGCAGTCTGATATTGTAAACAATATTTCAAGAACAATGGACGTTCAGTCAGAACAGACTTCTGAAATGCTTGCAACAACAAATAAAGTTTCTGCACAAATAAAGGACGTTAATACGCTTATAAAAAATCAGGCACAATATACTCAGGAAATCAGAAAGGAAATACAGGAAGTTGTAGATTATTCAGTTCAGGTAAATTCTTCAATGGAACAGTCTTCTACAATCCTTAAAGATTTTTCTGATTCCATAAAAACAATCAACGGAAAAGCACAGAATAATAAACATTCAGTACAGACAATTACAAATGCACTGAATAAATTTGAACTCTAGCAGAGAATAAAAACTCTGCCGGTTCAATTCTTTACTTTTTATTCCAGCATTATTTAATCAATTTTCATTCAGTCTGATAAAATTAATCAGACTGATATGATTTTTGAACAATTTCGATAATTTCTTCAACAGAGAGCCCCATTTTTCTGCATGCCACAACTGAATTTGAAATAAGCTGTTCAGCGGCAGAAATACGACGGCTTGAAATTTCATGATGTGCAAGTTCATTTACAAAAGTGCCCCGCCCCACCGCAGTAGAAATAAAGCCTTCACGTTCCAGCTGTTCCCAGGCCTGTTTTACGGGAATTACGCTTATACGAAGTGTTACTGCAACAGAACGGATTGGTGGCAGACGTTCACCGGCACTAATCTTGCCGTTCATAATCTGAGCGGCAATCTGTTCATAAATTTGAGTATAAATAGGTTTGTCTGAATTCTGCGATAAAACTATATCCATCTGATTTTTATGTTATATGTCGTATTTTTCGAACTGACGTGCAGCACGATGGAAAGTCAAAAGCCATGATAATGCAAAAATCAAAATGCCAGCTCCAAGAACAGGAAGTTGTTTTATCTGACTTGCAGAATCCGTCATAGTCAGATAATGCCCTATATTTTCCAAAGAATACCACGGACGTTTTGACAAAGCATCGGCAACCGACCAGCTCAAATCATAGCCGCCTTTTTCAAGACCGCCAATCATTCCCCAGTAATTCCATACAGGAAATTCAAAAGCAAACATGCTCAGCATATAAGCAATTGAAGAAATAAAGAATCTTAATCCCGGTTTTAAAGGATTTTTATACACATTTCCAAGGAAAATAAAATTGAAAATTGCAAAAACAACAAGCTGCAAACCAAAATAGGCTGTTGTTATATTTATACCAGCTTTATTATCAGGATACGACAAGAGCATATGAACGACAGCACCAATAAGTGCAAGAACGAGTGCAAAAAGTTCAAGCAGACCGCAGTATAAAAAACGTGCCTTTACAGTATCAATCTTACGAACAGGAAGAAGTACAGTATAAAGAATATCATGAGAAGACTGATTCAATGCAAAGGTCATCATAATTGCAAGAGTGATGTAAAAAGGACCCACATAGTATGGATAACTTGGTATAAAAAACATGCCGAAACAGCACGCAAACCAAGTAAATGTCTGAGCTGTATTTCCAAGCTGAATTTCTTTTCTTAAAAATTTTATTGTCAGATTTTTCATAGTATGCCTCTCTTATCTTCTTTCAATATGAATCATAATATCTTCCAGTGTCGGCTCTGAAATTTCAAAACCGCCGTTTTCTGCAAGCGTTTTATCTTCAGCTTTCATTAATCCTTCAAAACCAAGCTGATGTTTATGAAGCCCTATGATTTTAGATTCCGTATCATTCCCAGCAGCTGCAATCTGTTCTTTTGTACCAGAAACGTTTATATAACTTTTACGGAAAGCATCCTGTTCCGAACTTGCAAGAATCTTTCCCTGCTTTATATAAGTGATGTAATCAGCGCATTTTTCAAGGTCGCTTGTAATATGGGTAGAAAAAAGAATTGAATGTTTTCCGTCTTCAATAAATTCCTGAAAAAGAAGAACTAAATCATCTCTGGCAGCAGGATCAAGACCGCTGGTAGGCTCATCAAGAATAAGAAGTTTTGGATTATGACTCATTGCAACTGCAACCGAATATTTTACCTTCATACCGGCACTAAGCTGCTTGAATTTTTTATTCTGGTCTATTTCAAAACGCTCGCAAAGTTCCTTATAAAGCGCATCGTTCCAGTCATGATAAAAGGCTTTTGTAACATCTGTAATTTTGCTGATTTTTGCTTCTGGATAAAAATCCACACCGCCAAAAACATAACCAACCTGATTTTTAATTTCGATTTCATTATCAGGCATTTCAAGACCGCAGAGTTTAACTGAACCACCGTCGCTGTTCATAAGATTAAGCATGGTTTTAAGCGTGGTAGATTTTCCGGCTCCGTTACGTCCGATAAACCCCATGATATAACCTTCTTCAAGAGTAAGGTCTACATTCTGCAGTTTGAATGATTCAAAATTCTTGCATAATCCTTTTACTTCAATCAAATTCATTTGCATCTCCAGATACAACTGCAATGAGGACAGAAAACACATGCATATTTCCATTCACATTGCAATCTTTGTGTATATTGTATATACACAATATAACACATAGTTGGAGTTGTCAAGAAATATTAAATCAATTTTACTGCGATTTTAAATCTTTATATTATCTAAACAGATTTTTTTGCAATCAGGCAAAGGCCTTCCACAATTGCCTCGTGCTCTTTAGGTGCAATACGTTCGTAAAGACTGTCGGGTGTATCGTCAGGAAGAACAGGCACACGCTTTTGTATAAGGATTTTTCCGCCGTCACATTCAGCACTTACAAGATGAATTGTACATCCGCTTTCTTTTTCTCCTGCAGCAAGAACCGCTTCGTGAACATGATGTCCCCACATTCCAACCCCGCCGAATTTTGGCAGAAGTGCCGGATGCAGGTTGATGATTTTTCCTTCATATTCATGCAAAATATCGCCGGCAAGAACAGTAAGCCAGCCTGCCTGAACAATTGCTTCAGCACCAAACTTGCGGCACTGTTCCAAAACCGCATTGGAAACTGCAAGACGCTTTTCGTCGCGGGTTGCAGCTTTTGCTGCATCTGCACCCATAACAGCATACGGAGAACAGATTGCACTTGGTATATTTGCCTTTGCCGCACGTTCAAGCGCAAACGCCTTTTTTGTATCAGAAATTACACAGACAATTTCGTAAGGACAGTCAGAAGCAGAGGTATTCCCCGCAGTATTTCCGCTATGTTCCATCTGGTAATCAATCAACGCCTGTAAATTAGTTCCGCCCCCGCTAACAAGGACGGCAGTTTTCAGTTTCTTATTGTTCATGAACCTAATCTAGCATTTTTTACGGAAAAAATCATCTGATTTCCACAAAGTAACAAAAGTTACCCCAAAAGTAACCAATGTCACCGTTGCGCGCACAAAAAACTGGCCGTATAGTTACCATAGAGGTAAGGAGAATTATGAACTTCAAAAAGAAATATGACTTAAGAGTGTCGCTTGCAAAAATCAATTTTACTCTTACACTAATGCTTTTAGTTACCATTGTTTTTTCCTTCATATATAAAAAGCTTTCTCCTTTTACAAATCTTCTGACAGCCTTGATTCCGTTTGATTTTTTCTCAAGCCAAAAACTATGCCTTATGAATTCATATCTGTTCTTAAATTACAAAGGCAAAGAGCCAAGCCCAACTAAAGATTATCCAATCAAACCTCAGGATATAGAATGTTACAGTCTTAATAATCCGTTTCCAGCATTCAGCAATCTGTGCTATTCAGGCAAAAACATCACGCTCTTTTTGAAAAACAATAAAAAAATAACAGTTTCAGCAAAGGATCAGGAGATTTTTTTACTCAACTGGCTTAAAGAAAATTTTATAAGAGAAGAAAACAAGATTTCTATAATGGGAAACATTGAAACAGTAATTTGTGCGATTGTCACATTGCTGGAACTTCTCTTTTTTATTAATTTGTATAAATCCGGGAATATGCCAAAATATGGCTTCCATTATTTTATAACCTCAGCCGTTTGTTTTGCTTACTGGGTGATTTATATTATTTCTGGAATTGCTATAAAGGCTATTGTTCGAATTGAATAAAAAAGTACACAGGAGGTATAGCGAAAAACCTGCCGAAATACCGTCAGTTTTTTCGCTTAAAAGTTTGCGTCGCAAACTTTAGAATATACTGCACATTCTCACTTCGTTGTGAATGTGCTTAAAAAATTATGAACAAATCTGAAGACTTATTCATAATTTTTTTTGGAGGTAGAAATGGACAGCATTATTCAGATTTTATCTGATAATCTTCCCTGGGTCTGGGTTGCGGTTACAATCATCTGCGTAGTGATTGAATCGCTCACCCTTTCGCTTACTACCATTTGGTTTGGAATCAGCGCGTTTGTAATGGTTTTCCTTGCATTCACGCCGCTGCCCTTCCCCGCACAACTATTCATCTTTGTTGCGATTGCAATGGTTCTGCTGATTTTTACACGTCCTTTTGTAAAACAGAAGCTGAATCAGAAAAAAATCGCTACGAATTATGAACGTGTAATCGGGCAGATTGCCGTGGTGACTAAGAAAATCACAGCATTGGAAAAAGGTTCCGTAAAAATCAATGGTATGGAATGGACTGCCGCCATCAAAGAGGATATTGAACTCGAAGAAGGCAGCAAGTGTATTGTAGAAGAAATCGCCGGAGTTACGGCGTATGTTCGTCATGTGTAAGCCCGCTGGCGGGCGGTGTCAAATCGGAAACCGTTAAAAAAACGCGAAAGCGTTTTTAGGTTGTCCATACAAATTAGGAGATGAAAAATGATTTATGTACTTATCGCACTCGCAGTTTTGATTATGGTTCTGATTATTACAAACATCAGAATAGTTTCTCAGTCTAACGCTTTCGTTATTGAACGCCTTGGAGGATATCACGGAACATGGAATGTTGGCCTGCACGTAAAAATGCCGTTTTTAGACCGCATTGCAAAAAAAGTTTCACTTAAAGAAAAAGTTTTTGATTTTCCGCCGCAGCCTGTTATCACACGCGATAACGTTACGATGATGATTGATACAGTTGTGTACTTCCAGATTACCGACCCGAAGCTTTACACTTACGGTGTTGAAAAGCCGATTAACGCTCTGGAAAACCTTTCTGCAACCACACTTCGTAACATCATTGGTGAACTTGAACTTGATGAATCACTCACAAGCCGCGATGTAATCAACACAAAAATGCGTTCTATTCTGGACGAAGCAACCGACCCTTGGGGAATTAAGGTAAACCGTGTTGAAGTAAAGAACATTGAACCGCCGCAGGCAATCCGTGACGCAATGGAAAAACAGATGAAGGCTGAACGCGAACGCCGTGAACAGATTCTTATTGCCGAGGGTCACAAACAGTCTGCAATTCTTGAAGCAGAAGGACAAAAACAGGCTCTTATTCTGCAGGCCGAAGCACAGAAAGAAAGTGCCATTCAGAAAGCAAAAGGTGAAGCCGAAGCAATCCGCGAAGTTCAGCAGGCAAAGGCTGAAGGTCTTAAAATGCTCCGCGAAGCCGGCATGGATGACGCAGTTCTAAAACTCCGCAGTCTTGAAGCATTCGAAAAGGCCGCAGACGGTCAGGCAACAAAGATTATTGTACCTTCAGATTTGCAGAGTCTTGCAGGTGTTGTTACGAGCGTAGCAGAGATTGCTAAAAATAAGAAATAAAAAAAATGATGGGCTACCGCAACGGTGGTTCAAAATGCTCCGACTGAGGGTAAGAGGTATCCGACTCGCTGCACTCGCGAACCCTCAGAAGCCGCATTTTTCCCCACCTCTACTCACGCTCATCATTTTTAATCTTTCTTCCACTCGCGCATACCAAATTTTACAATTACAGAAATACTTTTATCAATTCAGGAACATAAAATAGAGGTAATTATGAAAAGAACTTCTTTAATCATTCTATCCTTATTGTTTACATTATCATTGATATCCTGCAGAATTCCAAAGAATGATGCTGATACGCAGGATTGTTATTATGATATACTGCGAGTAAAAGCTGATTTAACTTCATCTTCCATGCATTCAATTTATAATCCTGCAGATTTTGACCAGCTTGAAGAAGACATTCTTGCAGGAAAAGTCAGCAGTACTGAGTGTTATTACAGACTTGCAAAAATAATTAATGCTTATCACGTTGCTCATGTTTATATTACAAGAATAGAACCGGATCCATTTATACTGCCTTTTGATTTTTACAATTTTGGAAAGGAAATTCATGTCAGCAAAGCAACAAAACAATATGAAAAGTATCTTGGATGGAAGGTAGTTAAAATAGGCGGTTTGGAAATAGATGAAGCGGTAGATAAAATTACAGAATTTTATTCTTATGAAACGGTAATAAGTAAAAGATATTTTCTGGAATTTCAAGTTTCCTTTAATGATTATAAATACGCCGGACTACTCGATGAAAATGGAAAATTACATATAACTCTTGAGTCCCCTGAAGGAAAATCTGAAGAACTTGTTTTAAAAGCAACTGATAGAAGAAAAAATCCATTTATTACAAATATGCCTGAAATAAAAAACGAGTGTTTCCCTCATTTTGAAACTAAAAATTATTCTATTAAACCATGTCCACAAAAACGCACTTTGTATGTGCCGTATCTTCGCTGCATGACAAGAGAAGATTATCCGGCAGATGTCTGGTTTGCAGATATCATAAAAGAATTAAACAGCGGCTTGTATGATACTCTTGTATTTGATTTAAGATATAATCGCGGCGGCTATAATCTTACCTGGGGCTTTCCTGAAAAATATAAAGATGAGTTGAATAAATATAACATTGCACTTGTTGCAGGCGGCAGGACTTTTTCTGCAAGTACAATATTTATGGAATCAATTCTGAAGACTTGTCCGAATGCAAAAATCTTTGGAGAAGAAACAGGCCAGGCAATCTTTAATTATACAGGTACAGCAAACGAAGAATTAAAATCCATGAATTGCAAATTTTATTTCCCAAGATTCCTTGATGAAATTTCACCTCTCCCGGAACTGAAAAAGCGAACTGCTTCCTATTACAACGGTGTAATGCCGGATGTAGAAGTTTACGAAAAATATGAAGACTTCATGAAGGGCGAAGATACGATTTACAACGCAATTTATGAATATTTCATGTGTAAGGCTGCTGACGGCCGTTGTTCAATAGAAAACCGTTAAAAAAAATGCAAAAGCATTTTAGGTTATTCACTTAAGGAAATGTGTGGTATAATAGAGCTATGACATACAAAAAGTTTTTAGAAAAGCCTTTTCGCCTGATGGCAGCAATCGGTTTTACATTTCTGATTGCAACTGTTTTTTTCACCATCTTCACAGATTTTTATGAGCCACAAGACATAATGCCTTTTTCTCAAGCCGTATCGTACACTGGAGAAGGTCTTGCAATCATCCTATGTGCACTTACATTCTTCTTCTATACTAAACACTTTTTGTACTTCGCCGCCCTCGAAATTCTTGTTTTTTCAAACCTTTATACGGGAAGAATTTATACCGCACTGTTTTTATCATCAATTTTATTCATTCTTTTGCTGATAGAAAACAGAATTTCTTCACGTCCGCGAGTTATAATTTATCTTGTGCTGGAAATTGCAAAACTTACACTCGTAATTCCTTACGGCGCAAAAGACTTTTTTGAATACATTGGAATAACGCTTTTTTCTCTCTGTACTATTGGATGCATAAACCTTTTGTTCCGCCACGCCTACGACCAGAAAGATGCAGCACCTTTATCGCTGGATGATTATAAATTTTCCGACAGACAGAAAGACTGTATAAAAGAAATTGTCGTTAATAACACAACTATAAAAGCACTTGCAATCACGCACAACGTAAGCGAAAGCGCAATCAAAAAAGACCTTTCGCATATTTACAATGTGCTTGGAATAACAGGCAAGGCTGATTTAAAGGCATTGTTCATCGGCTACGAATTCTGACAAAACCAGCACAGACAATTAAATCTTATTCTTTTCCTGTACGCGCAAGTAAATGAACGGAAGTAAAAATCAATATAATAACATAGTAAGCTCCGCCTAAAATAAGAGCTAAAAGTCCGCCTGCAAAACTTACAAAAGTAAAATTAACCAGTTTATATAGATAAAGCATTAACTGATAAAACATCATTGCAGCGAGAACGAAAAATGGAAATGCAAAAATCCACGACGGCTTAAAATATTGATTAGCATTTATTCTAAGCCTCCAGGCAAACGACGCAAGAAGCACGAACATTCCTAAAAGGAAAATCGGATACAAAAGCCTGTTAATTATTGTATTTTCATAACTTTCAAGCGAAAAACCATATGTATCGGCTTTTTTTATAAGTTTAATCAAATCAAAAAGAGGAATATTTTCGGGATTTACATCGGCATTTTCAAGAAGCATAAAATCTGAATATGAAATCGGAAGAATAAGATATTCCGGTGTTGATGCCGTGCGTCCGTCAAAATAGACATATTTCGGCTCATTAACAGTCGTATCATCACGGCTAACAGATTTCATCATTATATACGGAACGTATTTTATATCCTCCGTAATGCCCATATAATATTTTGTATTAGGATTTACAGCCTCAACCGAAACCGGCAGAACTTTTGCATAAGGCACAGTAAGGGTTCGGTAATAATCACCTTTTTCATCCACAGATTCTATTGTAAAACCTCGCAGATATTGAATTGTACCGCCAGTTGTTTTTACAGATGTAATTCCTCTTGCATAGAAAATATCTTTTGAACCGTCCTGATATCCATACGAAAAGAAAACATCATTGGCACTTTCAAAACAGCCCAGTTCATACGTCTCATCAAGAAAGAATGCTTTTTCGTTCAGTTTTTTTTCTGCAACATCCATATAAAATTTAATTTCAGGATCTGTCTGCAACTGCCATGAAGTCTGATACAAATTCCTAAAAATATGATAAGAAGTAAGATAATCCTGCGCCATTAATGCCTTGTAGCCAAGAAATTTCTGCTCGAAAAGCCGCTGTGTATCAGAAAGTTCAATTTTATGAAGTTCTGTGATATTGTTCCATGCATCGGCAGAAATATCACGCAAAGTTTTTAAATTAGGATCTTTTGGAGTTGCTAGACCAATTCCAATTTGCGCATAGTAATGAGCTTTAAACCAATCCTGATTTTCATAACATTCAAGAGCTTTTAGATAATATTCGTACACTTCCGAAATTGATTTACTGTCGATATCAACTTCATTTAAGGTTTCAAAATTATAAGATTCGGTAAGACGATCGCGAAAATCTGCATTATCCTGCTGATTAAGACTTATAGACGCTTTTGATTTTATTACATCAGCAATTTTGGAATTTGGTTCAAGTTTGAGAGCCGCATCTGCATAAATTATCGAACGCTGATACATGCCTTTTGCATAAAGCTGTTCGGCAGTATTTAAATATTCACTTACAAGACGAGGGTGATTTTCTATTGCCGTTTTTTTATTACGCACAACCATCAAAAACGCTTCGCTGCATATCGTAAGAAGGAAAGTACAAATAAGAGAAACAATCATTACATTCTTATAACGGTTAAGCATTGCCTGTGAAAATTTTATTGCACTTCCGGCATAATTCTTACCAAAATAAGCTGAATAATCAACGACAAAACCTGTAATAATGATTGCAGGAAGATTTGTAAAAAAAATGTCTAAAGAATTCAGAATTTTATAATGAACGGTATTAACCGGCACTTTGAGTATAAAGCCAATCACCACGCATACGACAAAACTGAATCCTAAAAACGCTGATAATATGCCTAAAACCTTCTTCATACGTCCCTCTTTTCTTCCCTACTCTTCCACCTTTTTTGCACGAGTTCTGACAAAATAAGTGATGGTTCCAATCGCAATGCATACAAGTCCGAATACAACATTAAACAGACAAAGAAGCGGTTCATTCAGAACTTTTCCTAAAAGTGCAAAAATTTCTCCGTTTGCAAAAGCAGATTCGCGGATTTTAGCAAAAGACGGCAGATAATATACGGTATTTAAAACAAGAATGCCTACATAACATAAAATTGTGAGCACTGCATTTATAAGTTTCCATGAAAACAACTCGGAAAGCCCGTAAATCGAACTGAGAGCAAGCGCAAGCGAAAGGAATTCCAGCCATTTTAAAATGCCGCCTGAAAATGCGTCAGAAGCCCGCTGTCTTATGCTGTCAAAACTCACGAACGCGAACAGATTGCCTGTAGAAAAAATATTTTTAACGACAATATCTCGATAAGGACTTGCACCTTTTATAACTGCTGCATCAAGAGATTCCTGAACTTTATCTGTATAAATATACCCCTCGTCGTTTGTATCTATTATAACGGCAGGAATTTCCGAAGGAGTCTGGGAATCAGGATTATAATCTCTTGTAAAATAATACACTATGCCGTCTGTACCGCGGAATAGATTTTTACTTAATCCATTTGATTTTTTTTCTGCCTGTTTCAGTTCATATTTTTCGTTAATAACTTTTTCAGTTTTAATCATTACAGGAAGCACAAGATTCCAGAAAATAAGCGTCATAAGAATATAAGCAAGACATTGAAGGACATTTGATGAATGCTTAACCGCAAAATATTCAACAAAAAAATTGGACAGTATTACAAAAGAGCCGGCAACAATTACAAGACATCTTAAAAAAGTCAGAATAGAGAATGATTCCAAATTCCTTTCTGCAACATGATTCACAAGAAGCTCATACATATAGTAAAAAAATGTCGAAAACAAGGAACCAGTAACGAAATAAATAATGTATTTTCCTAATAATCTTAATGCTTTGTTCATATCAAACTTCTTCAATTCATTATCGGCTTTAAATTTTTTTTCTTGAAAAAATATATTTCTTGATTTTACTGCGGAATCTCTTTATAGTCATTGCAGCAGAAATATTACAATTTGTTAGCATTATAATACATTTTTATTTAAGGATAAGATTTATGGATATTTTTTCAAACATTAAACGACTTACTTCTTATGCATTAAACACTTCTTTAATTACAGAAGATGATGTGATTTATACACAAAACAGGCTTCTTGAATTGTTTGCACTCGACGGCTTTGAAGACGGTACTGATATTGAAGCTCTGCCGGAAACAAAAACAGAAGAACTCGAAAACATTCTTTCAGAAATGCTTGATTATGCCGCAAAAAATAAACTTTTTGATGATACAGGCATCGTAAGCCGCGACCTCTTCGATACAAAAATAATGGGGCTTTTAGTTCCGCCTCCATCTGATGTAAGGGAAATCTTTAACACATTAAAAACAGATGTTTCTTCAAAAGCTGCTACCGACTGGTACTATAAATTCAGCTGCGACACAGACTATATAAGACGCTACCGTATCTGCAAGGATATTAAATGGAAAACTCCAACAGAATATGGTGATATAGACATTACAATCAATCTGTCAAAACCAGAAAAAGACCCAAAAGCAATTGCAGCAGCAGGAAAAGCAAAACAGAGCGGATATCCGGCATGCCTTTTGTGTAAAGAAAACGAAGGATACGCCGGAAGATTAAATCATGCAGCCCGTCAGAATCACAGGGTAATTCCTTTGCAGCTTAACGGCGAAAAATGGTATTTTCAGTATTCTCCATACGTTTATTACAACGAGCATTGTATTGTTTTCAGCGCAAATCATACTCCAATGAAAATAAGCACGGAAACTTTTATACGCCTTTTAGATTTTGTAAAACAATTCCCTCACTACACAATCGGAAGCAATGCTGATATTCCTATTGTTGGCGGTTCAATTCTTTCTCACAATCATTTTCAGGGCGGAAACTATGAATTTCCTATGGCAAAAGCGCCTGTTGAAAAATCGATACGCCTTAAAATGTATCCGAATGTAAAATGCGGAATTGTAAACTGGCCTATGAGCGTTATCAGGCTTACAAGCAAATTCGACGAAGATTTAGTACGTGCTGCAAGCCACATTCTTGAAGGCTGGCGAAATTATACAGATGAAGAAGCATTCATTTTTGCGCAGACAGACGGCGTTATTCACAATACAATTACTCCTATTGCACGCCGACGCAACAAAATGTATGAACTTGACCTTGTATTACGCAATAACATTACTACAGAAGAACATCCGCTTGGTGTTTTCCATCCACATGCAGAACTTCATCACATCAAAAAGGAAAATATCGGTCTTATAGAAGTTATGGGACTTGCAGTTCTTCCAGGCAGACTTAAAAAAGAACTTGCTGATTTGCAGAATGCAATGTGCGGTCACAAAGATATTTCAAAAGATGAAGTGCTTGCAAAACATGCGTCATGGGCTCAGGATATTCTTAACCGCCACACTGATTTTAATGAAACCAATGCCGAAGAAATTCTCCGCAGCGAAACGGGTCTTGTTTTCAAAAAAGTTCTTGAAGATGCAGGCGTATTCAAACGCACGGCCGAAGGTAAAAAACAGTTCCTTCGTTTTATTGACAGCGTGAATAATTGATTTATTGTCGGTATGCATTAAAAAATCCAGGGCAAACGCATTATAAACATGAATACACCAAAAGAAAAATGCTACCGGTCG
>CAMOWQ010000059.1 GCA_946628495.1 uncultured Treponema sp.
CGTAATCGGAAACGCACAGTATTTTCATTATTATTTTCCGGCCTTTGTAAGAATTTGTTCAAGTTTTTCTTTTTCGATTAATTCAACAGGCCTGTTTTCTGCCGTCTTTTTTGCTGCAAGTGTAAAACCTCCGCTTGAAAAAAGAAATGATTTTACACATCCGTTTGTTTTCATGTAATCAAGTGCAGATCTTACTTCTGTTTCTTCTGTTGGATTTGGTTCCCTGTAAAAACGGATTAGCGCCGGCTGTTTTCTTACTGCCATCCATGTTTCGTCTTTTTTATCTACGGCAGTCATCTGGCAGCAGCCTTTTGTTATTTCTACGTTCAGAATCTGAAGTGAAAGGCCTTTTGCAATTGCGTTCTGGCATATTTCAGAGAACTGATCGTCGTTACTTGTAAGATAGTCCTTAAGGTAGTCGTTGGCCTGCAAATCCTTGTATTCAGAAAGTTTTGCGCTTACATCACGGAAATTCTTATTCTTTTTATAGATTAATTCCCACTGTTCGATTGCTTTTTCAATCTTGCGGCTTTTTTCGTAACATGCGGCAAGAAAATATCTTGCAAAAAGCGTTTCTGGATTTGTTTCGCTGCGGTCAAGGTCTATTGCACGCTGAAAATCCGGGATTGCATTGTCCATTCTGTTTACGAGCATAAAACATGAACCGTGTTCGATGATTGCTTTCTGCTTGCAGTCTGGATCTCTCTGTGCTTTTTCAAATGCTTTGAGCGCACCCTGAATGTCTTTTCCGTCTTTAAGTATTTTTCCAAGATAATAATATGAAGAATATGTATCAGGACTGATTTTAAGGGCCATGTCAATTTCTTTTTTTGCATCATTGAACTGTTTTGTTCTGTAAAGCATTAAACCGATTTCTGCATGAGCCCTTGCGTGCTTTTTGTCAATCATAGCGGCTTTCTGCATAAATCCAAGTGCAATGTCATATCGGTTCTGAGCTTCGTAAATGCGTCCTACATTAAAATAGTTTTCCGCATTTTTTGGTTCCATTTTTGTAAGCAGCAGATAGTTTTTGAGCGCTTCTTCTGTCTGGTTTGATTTTGAAAGAAGTTCTGAATATTCGCGTCGGAATGAAAGTTCGTTTAATCCCCCTTGTCCGAAAAGAGCATTGTCGTTTACGAACCGGTATTCCATAAGTGCAAGTTCGTATTTTTTTTCTTTTGTGTATGCTTTACCAAGGTAATAATGAGCAGGTGCATTTTTAGGATCTTTTGCAATCATCTGCTTTGCTGTTTTTATTGCAGCCTGCGTTTTTCCCTGATTTATGTATTTCGGAAGGACATCTACACGTTTTGGAAGAATCGTGCTTTTGATGACTATAAAAAGAAGGGAGCAGATTACAACTCCAAGAATGCTGAAAAGTACAACTGAAACTATACCCATAAAACGGTTTCCTTAATTGATTCCTTATTCCTTAATATTGATAAAGTTGCTTTTATCAAAATGCGATAATAAAAAAGATTATATAATTTATTGGCGTATGTCAAACTAAAAAGGGGACAAAGTGAATGAAAAAGATATTCTTATGCATTTTGTTTGTGTTTTATACAGCTTTACTTTTTTCTCAAGCAGATACGGAAGGAGATTCTCTTTTTAAATCAAATCAGCCGGAACTTGCAATACCGGTTCTTGAAGGTGAAATAGAAAACGGAACGAATTCCCTGAATGCTTTTAATTATTTAGGTTTGTGTTATCTTCAGACTGACGAAAATGAAAAAGCGGTGGAAATTTTTCAGAAGGGACTTTCGGTTCCTCGTACAAATAAAAAAATTCTTGCCTATAATCTAGGCAATGCACTGATAATTCAAAATAGATATGAAGAAGCCAGAAAAAATTTTTCGCTTGCAATTTCTGCTGATCCTGAATTTGCAGATGCCCTGTTGAACCGCGCAAACTGCGAAATTAAGCTTGGGCTTTTTCCGGAAGCCGTTGAGGATTACAGAAAATTCATTCAGGTTCGCCCAGATTCAGAACAGAAAGACAATATTCTTATGATAATAGATTTGCTTGATGGCGAAATAAAAAGAATTGAAGAGGAAGAAAGGTTTGCAGCAGCTGAAGCAGAAAGAATTGCTGCTGAAGAACAGCGTCTTGCCGAAGAAATGGAAAGGCAGCGCATAGAAGAAGAAAAACGGCTTGAAGAACAGCGTCGTATTGAGGAAGAAAGGCGGCTTGAAGAAGAAAGACGTCTTGCAGAACAAAAGGCAGAAGAAGAAAGGCGCCTTGCTGAGCAGCGGGCCGAGGAAGAGAGAATAAGGGAAGAGCAGCGTATTGCTGAGGAAGAACGAAAGAAAGCCGAAGCAGAACGAAGAAGAAAGCTTCTGGAAGAAGTTGCTGGTTCATTGCAGAACAGCGATACAACAAGCCTTACTTCTGGAGCAGAAGATATAATTGATTATGATTACGAATCGGAACTTGATTAAAAACTGTTGCAATTAGTTTCGCAAAAATCGTAATATTAGCAGGTTAAGAAAAGAGGGGAAAATATGGATAAAAAGTCTATTCGAACAGGTATTATAATTGCAGCTGTTATAGTTATAACTGCTGCATTGTTTTTTACGGCAGGAAGTGTCCGTGAACATATTAAGGCAAAAAATGCATACAAACTTGCGGAATCTTATGTGAAGCATGGTGAGTATGACAGGGCTATGGGAATTCTTGATTCTTTGATTGTAGACCGTGTCGGTGACAAAAAAGCTGTGTCCATGATTGATAAAATCATCTATCTGAAAAATTCGGATGCAACTTATGAAGAAGTTTTCTCTCCTGATTTTAAGCTTGAAGATTTACCGGAAGAAGAAAGAAACAGAGTTAGAAAAAATTCATCTTCAGGTTCGGATAACGGAAATAACAGGAACCGTACTGGCGGAAATTATGATGAATATTCAGACAGACAGAATGATGAAAGAACACGTGAGCTTGCGGGTCGAGACCTTACAATAAGTGTTGATACATCTGAACTGTCAGAAGGGATTTCAAGTGCATTTGAATCAACGCTTTCTTCAATGAGGTCTGCATTGGAAGAATCAAGCAAGCAGGCTAACGAAAATCAAAAGGCAATGGAAAATCTTTTGAAAATGCAGCAGGAACAGTCGGTAGAAAATGAGCGTAAAAATCAGGAGCAGCTTCGAAAGCTTGAAGAACAGCGTCAGCTTGAAGAAAAACGACGTATCGAAGAAAACGAACGTATAGAAAAACAGAAGCTTGCCGAAGAAGAAAAAAAACGCCGGGAAGCGGAAGAGCAAAAGAAAAAGGCTGAAATTGAAAAAAAGAATGCTGAAAATAAAAAGACAATGGATGAAGTTGACGGAGAACTTCGTCTTGGAAAAGCTGCCCTTGCAATGGGAAATTATGAAGAGGCTATAAAGCATTTTAATGCGGCTGATTCAAAATCTGGAACCGTAGACGCATCTTATAAAGCAATGATGGATTCAAAAATTGCGTCTTCGATGTATGAAGCTGCACTAAAATCTCAGGATAAAGATGAAATAAAAAGACTAAAACTTGAAGCTGTTGAACTTGCTCAGAAAGCTGTTGAGGTAAATCCGTCTGATGCAGCTGCATATTATATTCTTGCTCAGGATGCGGTTGATAAAAAGGATTATGAAAAAGCCTGTGCAAATCTTAAAAAAGCTATATTAAATAATCCTGATGAATTTATGTATTATTATGATTTGGGAAAGAATTCATATCTTCTGAAAAAATACAGCGAGGCAGTTTCTGCTTTTTCTACAGCCTGCGAAAAAAACAAGACTTATGCACCTGCAAGATATAATCTTGGACTTGCGTATAAACAGTTAAAAAATGAAACAGCCGCTCTTGAAGCATTCAGGAAAACCCTTGATATAGATCCTCGCCACGAAAAGGCCCTTATGGAAGAAGGAAGGCTTTTGAATGCCCGCGGAGATTATGCCGGTGCTGCAGATTCCTACGAAAAACTGCTAAAAATTAACAGTATGAACGTTCAGGCAGCGATGCAGCTTGGTTCTGCATACCGTCAGCTTGGAAATCTTGCAAAGGCCGAAAATGCTTATAAAAAAGCATTGACAATGCTTGACGGTGGAGAAAATCAGATTCTTACAAAATACAATCTTTCTACGGTTTTGTTTGATGAAAAAAAAGTTCAGGATGCAGAAAAGTATGCCTCCGAAGCTTATAATGAATTGGCTTCTACCGAAAAAAACATGACATCTTATGCGGTGAACATTACATATAATTATGCTCTTATTCTTGACAGCGAAGGAAAAATTGACGAAGCGTTGCCAAAATATATGGAAGTTCTGTCTTTGGAACCAGATCATGAAAAAACACGAATCAATCTTGGCGTTATGTATATGACTCTTGATCCGCCTGATGTAGAGATGGCGTTGAAGATGTTTATTCAAGTTTACAATAAAAATAAGGATAATTTTGAAGCAAATAACAATCTCGGAAGTGTTTATGCGTTAAAAGAAGATTATGATAATGCAATAAAATTTTATAAAAATGCACTCCGCCTTGAACCAAAGAGTAATGATATAAGGACTAATCTTGGAAAAGCTTATGCTAAGAATGCTCAGTATGATCTTGCAAAAGTAACGTTCGGTGAAGTACTTCGTGCAGATCCTGATTATTATGAAGTTTATATCGAACTTGCAAGGGTTTGCATTCAGCTTGGAGATAATGCCGCAGCAGAGAAGAATCTTCTTATCCTTCAGGCTCGGAAAAGCGATTACAAGGCCTCAGAAGTTCAGTCTCTGCTGGATTCAATCTAAAAAAAGTTTAAGTCCGTTTTACAAGCTTGAATAATTCTTCCCGCGAAATAACGGTATAAACCGGGCGTCCGTGAGGGCAGTGCGGGTCTTCAAGCTCAAAGGCCTTCTTAACAAGTTCTTCGGCTGCAAGGTTGTCCAAAGCATATCCGTCTTTTACCGCCGCCTTGCATGCCGTCATTGCCGCAATAGAACGAATGATTTGTTCCGGTTCGACCTGTTTTACAAAAAGAAGAGACTGCAGCTCGTATTGAGAGCCTGTCCATCGTTCCGGAACGCTTGTTACTTCCCATAAGCCGTTTTCTTTTTCTTCAAGGTCAAAACCTGTTTGAGAAAGCCTGTCTTTTAGTTTTCTTAACTGATTATCCTGAGTTTTTGATTCTGTATGAATTTTATAAGGAATCAGAAGCGGCTGCTTTTTTCCCTGTGAATTCATTATTTTGTCAAAAAGAATGCGTTCATGAGCTGCATGCTGGTCTATGCAGTAAAGGCAGTTGTTTTTTTCTGCAAGGAGAAATGTTCCAAGACAGGCACCTATAAACCGTATGTTTTGTGTTTCAGGTTTATATTCATTTTGTTTATAATCATCATCACCGGCAAGTGCAATATCCGAAAGGGAATCTGTAGAATTGTAGACCCTTTTGTAATCACCTGCAGAAAATATCTTTTCGTAGGCTTCTCCGTGATAAGAAGGCGTCTTGTATTTTATATGCGTCTGGTAATCATTGCCTGTGTTTTTATTATCCGAACCGTTTTCCTGAAAAAATGCCTTTTCATGTAAGCTTGTGTTTTTGTAAGAATAGTCTGAGCGTGTATTTTGTGTACTTTCAGATACGGGCATTGAAAAAACTGTAGAAACTTCTGGAGTATGTGTCTTGCTTTCAAAAAGAGAAGGCGTATCGTTATCGCAGGTTTTGTCCTGAATGAAATTTGAATAAGTATAACTTTGAAAAAATCGTTTTAATGTTGAACTCAAACCGTGATGCAAATCTGCAATGTCATAAAATCGGGCTTCTTTTTTAGCAGGATGAATGTTGAAATCTATTTTTGAAGGATTTACGTTTACAAAAACAACTGCAACTGGATAAGTTCCGTTTGGAAAGAATCCCTGTCCGCCGTATTCTACTGCCTGAACAAGCGAATATTCCTGTATCCGTCTTCCGTTTGCATAGATGTATATGTCTTTTTTAGTCGGTCTGTTTACACCCGGTTCGCCTGTTACGACAGTAAATTCCCAGTCATATATTCCATTTTCTTTTGAAGAAGATTTTGCTGAAAGTTCATAGAAAAGGGCTGCATCTTCGTTGTATGAACTTGCAGAAATAAACCTTTCTTTTATGGATTGCCCTGCAGGAAGGTCTATTTTTGTTTCTCCGTCAATTATCAGACGAAATGCAATGTCTGGACGAGGTATGACTTTTTCTATGAAGGTGTTTTTGCACATAGTACTTTCTGTTGCAGGTCTTTTTAGGAATTTTCGGCGGGCAGGGAAATTTTCAAAAAGGCCTTCAGACTGAACGATTGTACCTTTGATTTCGGCTGCAGGTTCAAGAATATGGTCTTCAGTTATGCTTGCACGCATCTTCCAGCCGCCAGATAAAATGGAAAGTCTTGCAACGGATGCAATTGAAGCAAGTGCTTCGCCCCGGAAGCCTAGTGTGGAGAGGTTCATTAGGTCTGTTTCTGTAGAAATTTTACTTGTTGCATGAGGACGTGCGCATTTTTCAAGATCCTCTTTTGTCATGCCGCAGCCGTTGTCTATTACCCTTATTTTTTCAATGCCGCCGCCGCATATTTCAACAGTAATTTCTGTTGCACCCGAATCTATGGCGTTGTCCATAAGTTCGCGGATGATGGCATTTGGTCGGTCTATAACTTCTCCTGCCGCAATCTTTCGTGCAACTTCAGGATTCAGAGGTCTTACAGGATTTTTTAAGCTCATCTTCGTGTTCCGTTTATTTCTGTACTGTCATTAAAATCATCAAAATCGTCAAATTCAGGCTGGTTTTCCTTGTCCATTGGATTTTGTTCTGTCATAAGAATCTGAATTTTTCCTTCGATTTTGTCGAGTTCTTTTTCCATGCCGGATGCAAGCTTGATTCCTTCTTCAAAATCTTTTAATGCATCTTCAAGCGAGATGTCCGGCCTTTTTATATCTGCTGTGAGTTTTTCGAGTTTTGCAAGATTTTCTTCAAATTTTGACATGATTCCTCCAGTTTAACGTCATTTTCTTTTATATATTTAAGTTTCCTTTATTTAGATATTATTATTTAGATATCATTTACTCTGTATTACACGTGCTTTTATTTCTCCCTGAGACGGTTTTATATGAATTTCATTTCCTTCTGCAACCTGTGAAGCTGAGCGGATTATGTTTCCTTCGGCATCTGTTACCATTGAATATCCTCTGTTGAATATTGTCTGGGGACTTGCATTTTCAAGTATGATTCGGCTGTTTTGTATGAATGTCCTTGTGTCGTTAATTTTTTTATTCATATTGTCTTTGAGCTGCTGTCTTGCATTGTCAAATCTGTTCAGAAGTGGCTGCTGTATTGTCCTGAATCTTGTTTCGAAAGAATCTGGTGTGAATGAACGTATGAGAAGCCGTTTTGTTTCAACATTCCTTGTTATGCATTCAAAAAGTTCTTTTTTATAAGTATTTATGCTGTCGTATATTTCTGTTTTTAATGGTATTGCAAGTTCTGCTGCAGCTGAAGGTGTGGCTGCCCTTACATCTGCCGCATAGTCGCACAAGGCCCAGTCAATGTCATGTCCTACAGCAGAAATAACTGGAATTCTCGAAGCTGCAACGGCACGGACCACGCTTTCTTCGCTGAAAGGCAGCAGGTCTTCAAGAGAACCGCCTCCGCGTCCTACAATAAGCACATCACATAAATTATAAAAGTTTGCTGTTTCAATCATTTTTACAATGGTCTGTGCGGCTTCGTCTCCCTGTACTATTGCAGGAAAAAGCCTTATGTTTACCGATGGATTACGTCGTTTTGCTATGTTCAGAATGTCCCTTATTGCAGCTCCTGTTGGACTTGTTACAACGCCTACAGTATCGGGATAAGAGGGCAGCTTTTTTTTACGCTCTGCGCTGAATAGACCTTCTGCATTCAGTTTTTTCTTTCGTTCTTCAATCATCTGCAGAATATTGCCGCTTCCTGACGCTTCCATTTTAGAAACGATAATCTGATAATTTCCCTGTGGCGCGTAAACAGAAATGCTTCCCGTACATCTTACCTTGTCTCCGTCTTTTGGCCTGAAAGAAAGTCCGTAAGCAGCGCCCCTGAACATTACGGCCCTGATCTGCGAAGTATCGTCTTTTAATGTAAAATAAATATGACCAGCCGAACTCGGTCTCCAGTTTGAAATTTCACCTTCAATCGTAATGAACTTAAATGACGTTACAAGAATTTCTGAAATCAGTTCTGTAATCTGTGTAACCGAAAAAACATTGTCTGCAAGTGGTAACGTTGTCTGCATAACTTACATTTTATCTTAAAATTATTAACTTGTACAACGGAATGCCGATAAGATAAGTGATGAAATGTATTGTATTTTTGTACAGAGACGATAGGCTTCCGTACGGTGATAAAACTGAATTTGACGGAAAAACGGCAAGAAATTTATGTCTTTCGCAGTTAAAGACATTTTCAGACGAGGTTGTATGCATAAATCGTAATGAAGCTGCGAATATTGAACAGCTGCTTTGCGAAATGGATAGAATTATTTCACAAAAGCAGGCAGATTATGCGTTGTTCTGTTATGATGACCTTCCTTTTATTAACGAAGGTCTTACAAAAAAACTGATAGACTCTCATTTAAAATATAAAGCCGAATATACTTTTGCCGACGGTTATCCATACGGACTTTCTCCAGAAGTTATAGATGCAGGAACCGTAAAAATTCTTAACGGTCTTGCAAAAACAAACTATGCACAGCAGGCTCAGGCTTTTGTTACGCGTCAGGGCCTTTTTGAATTCCTTAAAAACGATATTAATTCATTCGAAGTTGAAACTGTTCTTGCGGATACAGACTGGCGTACTTTAAGGTTGAACTTTGACTGCAGCTGTAAGCAGAATTATCTTTCGTGCAGAAACCTTTTTAATGAATTGAAGAAACATGCCGGTAGCGGTTCTTTTTCAGTAAATCAGATGGAGGCAGAAGAACTTTCTGGAATTGCTTCAAAATGCCCGTCCGTCCTAAAAACCGTTCCTGCTTTTTATGAAATTCAGATAGTGCAGCGTGCAGCTGGCGAATGCATTTATTCACCGTACAACAAAATTATGTCCGAAAAAGGCATAGATGTCCTTTCATCCGAAAAATTTATGTCTTTTGAAAATTTTTCAAAAATTGTAGATTCTGTTGCGGAATTCAGTGCTCAGGCTGTTGTATCGCTTTCTGCAATGGGAGAAGCATTCTGTCATCCTCAAATTTTAGAATGCATAGAAAAAGTACTTTCTTATGAAGGACTTTCTGTTTTTGTAGAAACTGATGCTGTAACAGAAATTTTCAATGATGACGGATTTTATGAAAAACTTGCATCTGTCGTTCAGAATGCACCGGAACGCACAAACGGCTGGCAGAAAATTATGATTGCGGTAAATATTGATGCTGCGTCAGATGAAACGTACCGTCGCATAAGACAGAATGGAAGTTCTCTTGCACATGCATTTGATTCAATAAAGAGGCTTGAAAATGCTGTTCCCGGAATGGTTTATCCTCAGTTTACCAGAATTAATGAAAATGAAAGTGAGCTGGAATCGTTTTTCCGCTTCTGGAATGATAAAAATGGTCCTACAAAAGGAAATTTTATAATTCAAAAATACAGTGATTTTGCAGGCCTTCTACCAGAATGTAAACCTGCTGATTTGTCTCCTGTAGAACGCAATGTCTGCTGGCATCTTCGCCGTGATATGACAATTCTTCTTAATGGAGACGTGCCTTTGTGCCGTTGCCGCATGTTCAATTCGGTAACAGGCAATGTTTTTGAAAAAACTTTAAGTCAGATTTGGGATTCCTGCAATAATGATTTGCTGAATCATATGGAATGCAGATATAACGGAGAATGCAGTAAGTGCGATGAATACTATATCTTTAACTTTTGATGAACATCAGATTAACAGAACTGTTATCGGTGGAAAATACAACTCTTCTCCAGATGCGCTGAACATATCTGTTATAATACTGAACAGTACGGGCAGTCATTTTAAGGTGCAGCTTTTTAAAAATCTTCTTGAATGTAATTTTGCATCAATTATTTCAATTGAAAACGATGCAAATAACTATTCAATTGAGGATATGTCAAAGCGTTTTCCAGAAATAAAGTTTATCGTTCCTCTTGAAGACGCAACCGACGGAGATATGATCAATATGGCTATGAGCGAACTGTATTCTGAATATGTGCTTGTAATCCGCGATACTCTTCATGTTCCTTCTGGTATTATTCTTTCAAAACTTGCAGAACGTCTTACTGAAACCGGCATTTACTGTGTCGTGCCGCGTCTTCTGGACAATAATAAAAATGCAATGTATTCGCATACATCTCCGTGTGCAGAACGGGGGCATTTTTTAATAGACAAGTCAAATGTCGTAAACGGCGGTATGAAAACTTTGTATCCGCTTGATTTTATTGCGCTTTACAACAGAAAAAAATTCATAAGGCTTGGCGGTTTTGATTATTCAATAAAAAGCAGTTACTGGCAGAATCTTGATCTTGCAATACGTTCCTGGCTTTTTGGCGAAGAAACGCGGCTTACAACAATGCTTCAGTTTGCGTATGAAACGGAACCTCCTGTAGAAGACAAAACTGTAAATATGGATTATCTCCGTTATTATTTAAAAAATGAAATGCCACGAATGAAAAATGAAGAGGGAGTTATAAAAGGTATATATTTTATCCGCTTTTTCTTTAATTCCTCGTGCGGTTTTCTTCAGGCCAGAAGGCTTTTTAAGGATGCCAGATTCTGGGTAAAAAAGAATGGTCCAAAATTTAAGATGGATCTTAGGAAACTTATTGAAGAATGGAGTAAATAAACATGAAAAATACAGCAGTTATAATACAGTGCAGGCTTTCCTCAACAAGACTTCCTTCAAAAGCCATATTGCCGTTAGGTAATAAGACAGTTCTTGAATGGACGCTGGCTTCTATGAAAAAAGTAAAGGCAGATAAATATTATGTAGCAACAGATGAAGCTTCATTCGAAACTCTTGAACCTCTTTGCCGTCGTAACGGTTATGAATGTTTTGCAGGACCTTTAGATAATGTTCTTGAACGCTACTGCATGCTCATAAAACAGATTGATGCAAAAGTTGTAATTCGTGCCACTGCCGATAATCCTTTTTTGTTTTATGAAGCAGCCCAGTTTTCTCTTGATGAATTTGTAAGGCGAAATAATGTTTCTTCAGATTCAGCTTCAATCTGCGATTATCTTACTCTTACGGGGCTTCCTCATGGTTCTGGTGTAGAAATTATAAACGGCGAATCCCTTCTGAAAGCTGCCACTCTTACAGATTCAGATTACGACAGGGAACATGTGGGACCAGCTCTTTATAATCACAAGGAAAATTTCAACTGTGAGTTTATTCCGTCTCCGGCACGTTTTAATCATCCCGAATTGCGTACAACAATAGATACTTTTTCAGATTACCTGAGGGCAAAAACAGTTCTTCGTCATTTTGGAGAAACAAATGAACCTTTTACTACAGAACAGATTATTGCCGCTATGAATGATGTTTATGTCAGAAATCCTGTAATATTAATACCGTCTGTAAAAAAAGGCTGCGGAACCGGTCATTTGCACAGGTGTCTTGAAATCGCTCTTGAAAAAAAGTTTTTTGTTTATATTCCTCAAAATTATACGCTTGAAGAAACTCCGTCGGTAATACAGTCTTATGTTCAGAAAGGTCTTGATGAATCTCTCGTTATAAATTCACTTCCTGATCAATCATATAAGGCGGTTTTTATTACTGACCTTTTTAAAACTGATGATGAATATAAGCCGTTACTGCACAACGCAAAGTCTGTTATTGCACTTGATGAAGGTTCTGACTCACAGTGTTTTGACTACAGATTGGATATAATTCCGTCGTTTGCGCAGGATTCATGTGCGAATTTAACCGAACCGGCGTTCATCAAAAAGGCGGGAAGTGTAAAATCTACCGTTCTTTCTGACTGGCATGAGTTTAAAAGCGTCCTGATATGTTTTGGAGGAGAAGATCCTGCAGGGCTTACCATACCGACCGCAAGAACTCTAAAAAGCATTTTTAATGAATCTAGCGTTACGGCAGTTCTTTCAGATTGCGCGGGCGTTAAAAACAGCAGGTTCGAAAGTGAGGACGGTATAAATTATGTCAGTACAATACCGGATTTACGAAATCATATTGCAGAATATGACCTTGTCGTAACTCATTACGGACTTACGGCATTCGAAGCATCTTCTGCCGGCTGTGCGGTAATACTTCTTCCAACTACAAAACTTCACGAAGAACTTGCACGCAAATATGGATATGCATATCTTCAGAAAGATTTTACTCAGAATGAAGCGCTTCAAGTTCTTAATTCTGATGCAATTTTTCCTGTACATTTAAAAGAGTGCGGAAATAAATCTCTTCCTGATTATCTTGAAAATCTTTCAAAAGGCAGCAGACTTTATTGTCCTGTTTGCGGACAAAAAGCAGATGAGAAATCAAATGAAAAATCAGATGTTTCAGAAGGAATTTGCAGGTGTGATTCAGTTGTTGCAAGAAATTCCACGCGTACATACAGAAAATGTTCAAACTGCGGAATGATTTATATAAGCTGGACATCTGTTCCTGAAAAAACATATCAGAAATCATATTTTTTTGAAGAATATAAAAATCAGTATGGTAAAACTTATCAGGAAGATTTTGAGTCAATAAAAAATCAGGGAAAAAGAAGGCTTTCTGTTATAAAAAATATTTCGGGCATATCAAAGGAAAAAAATCTTTTAGATGTCGGCTGTGCGTTCGGACCATTTTTGTCTGCCGCAACAGAAATTGGTTTTAATGCTTTTGGAACTGACATTTCGGAAGAAGCCGTTGATTTTGTTCAGAAAAGCCTGCATCTTCCGGCTGCCGTGTCTGCATTTCCTGATATAGACATTGCTGCTGAATTTGGAATTTCTGAATTTGATGTTGTAACAATGTGGTATGTCATTGAACATTTTAAAGATTTGGATGCCGTTCTCAAAAAAATAGGCGGAATTACAAAAAAACATGGTATTTTTGCCTTTTCAACACCGTCTGCAGAAGGAATTTCTGCAAAGAGTAATCCCGACTTATTCTTCCAGAACAGTCCCTCTGATCATTATTCGGTTTGGCTTCCGTCTCAGGCAGCTTCAATCTTAAAACGCTATGGTTTTTCAGTTGAACGCATTGTTTCAACGGGACATCATCCTGAACGGTTCCCTGCAATAAAGAAAAACGGGGCAGAATCTTCTTCTTTGCAATGGAAACTTACGGACAAGTTGAGCAGAATAAGAAAACTTGGCGATACTGTAGAAATTTACTGTAGAAAAATATAATGGGAGTTAGCTATGTATGTTTTAATATTAGGGGCTGGACTTATGCAGAAGCCAGCTATTCTTGCCGCAAAATCTCTTGGTTATAAAGCTGCCGTAATCGACGCAGATGCAAATGCTGTATGTGTTCCTCTGGCTGATGAATTCAGAAATATCGATTTAAAGGCAAAAGAACAGATTTTAGAATATGCGCAGGAACTTCAGAAAAGAAAAGGATTAAAAGCTGTTTTTACGGCTGGAACAGATTTTTCAGCTTCAGTTTCTTATGTGTGTCAGAAAATGGAACTGCCTTCTCATTCATATATTGCTGCTGAAAATGCAAGCATAAAAACAATGATGCGACGTTGTTTTCAGAAAAATAAGGTTCCTTCTCCAGCTTTTACAAATTATACTCGTAAGGAAATTCAGGAATTCGAATCAAATCCTGCAAGTCTGATTGTTCCTGAAAATATGAAATATCCGTTTGTTGTAAAACCTGTAGATAATATGGGTGCAAGAGGATGCAGAATGGTTCGTTCAAAAACGGAATTTCTTTCTGCACTTACGATTGCAGCTGAATGTTCCCGTTCAGGAAATGTAATTGTCGAAGAATATATGGAAGGTCCGGAATTTTCAATAGATTCTCTGGTTTATGACGGCACAATGACAATCACAGGCTTTGCCGAAAGGCATATAAAATATCCTCCATATTTTATAGAAACAGGTCATACTATGCCGGCCGTCCTTACTAAAAAAATGCACGATGAACTTATTTCTGTTTTTGCGCTCGGTGTAAAAGCTCTTGGACTTACATGCGGTGCTGCAAAGGCTGATATAAAATATACTTCAAAAGGCCCTATGATTGGCGAAATTGCAGGAAGACTTTCCGGCGGTTATATGTCTGGCTGGACTTTCCCCTATGCTTCGACTGTAAACCTTACAAAACAGGCCCTGCTGATTGCAGCTGGCGAAAAGCCTGCAGAAATTGAACAGTTAAGAATGTCTGTTGATTATAATCCTGGCGAGTTATGTGCCGGTATGCCTGAACCGTTTAAGCTTTTTGAAATTCCCTGCAAGGCAGCGAGTGCGGAGCGTGCATGGATTTCGATTCCTGGAAAAATAAAATATATCGAAAATATAAATGATTATACGGATAAAACTGTAGCAGATATATTTCCTCGTCCTGCGGCAACTATCGGTGCTGTTGTTGATTTTCCGCGTAATAATGTTTCTAAGTGCGGCAATGTAATTACAACAAGCAGAAAAAGGGAAATTGCAGTAGAGGCTGCAGAAGATGCCGTTTCTAATATTTTTATTACACTTGAACCTTGCAACGAATCTACAGATAAGTTTCTTATTAAGCATTATGAAAAAGATGAGGATAAATTCCCTCCGTCTGCCTATGAACTTATAGATTCGTCTTTCTGTGATGAACTTGAAGGCTATGTTCCCGAAAATGCTAAAACTGTAAATCATATACCCGAAATTCTTAAAAAAGATGAATATAAGGATATGCGTGACTGGAATTACAATACCATTTTACAGACGGCACAAAAATTTGATATTCTAAGGCCATCGCATCCCAAAATAAGCAATTCAGTTTTCTGGAAAGCTGTGCTTCGTGGCGGTGTGCAGGCTGCGGTTTATGTTTCTGATTCAATTCAGAAAAAATTTGTTCAGAAAAATTAATCAGTTTTTGGCGGACAGAATATGAAGAAAATTTTATGTGTCACTTTTTTATTGATGATTGCTTCCTCGTTCCTTTTTTGCGCATCAGACATTCCTCTTGTAAAGGCTGCAAAAGATAAGGGAATGGTTTTTTACTGGGATTCATTGTCCGAAACAGGTCTTCTTGAAAAAAACGGGCATCAGCTTTCATTCAGAAAAAATCAGCAGTTGATTCTTCTCGACAGTAATAAAGTCAGTTTTACCGATGCCCCTGAATCAAAGAATAATCAGATTTTTGTTTCGCAGAAATTTCTGAACGATGCAGATTCCCTTTTCAGCAAAAAAATTGAAGCATCTTTTAAGGTTGGCGCAATTTTAATAGATGCAGGTCATGGCGGAAAAGACCCGGGAGCTTTAAAAACTTATGATGTAAACGGAAAAAAAGTTACCGTAAAGGAAAAGGATATAAATCTTAAGGTTGCAAAATTCCTTAACGAAAGGCTTTCCCTTGCTTATCCTGATAAACAGATAATTATGACACGTGATTCAGATAAATATCTTTCTTTGAGTGAACGTACTGATATTGCAAATCTTGTAAAAGTTGCAGAAAACGAAGCGGTTCTTTTTATTTCGATACATGTTAATTCTTCGCTGAATAAAACATCTTCCGGTTATGAAGTATGGTATCTTACTCCGGGATACAGGCGTACCGTACTTGATAAATCGGCTGTAGATGATGATAAAAGCCTTTTCCCGATTCTGAATTCAATGCTCGAAGAAGAATATACAACTGAAAGTATAATGATTGCAAAATTCA
>CAMOWQ010000060.1 GCA_946628495.1 uncultured Treponema sp.
TTCCTTGTTGATTAAAGGTCGTCCTTTAGCCATATACCTCACCTTTGAACAGCCGGATAAAAAAATCATCCCGCCGTGCTCTTATTTTATGATATATATTTATATAATATCTGAATTGCACCATTTATACAATACAGTTTTACTAAATAACTTTAATATTTTTAAAGTTTGCACAATAATTCAAAAATCAACAGCCGAACCATTGAGCAGCAGTTTCATCTGCAAGCTGAAGAAGCACAACCAGTGGATTCTGAAGGAAATTTGAATAATTGTATGATTCGCTTTCCGACAAATCTGAAAAGCCCATATGACGGCTTATTGCTTCAAGAACAGGCCTTCTGTTAATAAAAGAAGGCATAGATTCCAAAAGCATGAGCACAGATTCATTTCCGTGTCCAAGATTTCTATTATCAGATTTTGTCTTATAGCATGGGGTTTTTACCCAGTTTCCGCTTATATCCTTAGTATTGCGGTATTCAATTCCGTAGAAATTTGTCTTGCAAAAATCATGACTAAAAGCTGCAACAAACAAATCTTCAGCAGTAAAATCAAAAGTATCATTTTCCTGAGATTCAAAATAATTTTCAAAAACAGGTCTTGCAAAAATCAAGGTCTGATGAATTACTTTCATTGTATGAAGGCTCAGTCCACACTTAAAATTGCCGTGAAAGCGTGTAGATGCAGGTGCCGTCCAGAAATCGGTATTTTCCGTCCACTGAACAAGTGCATCTGCTTCTGATTTATCCTTTACTATAAAATCAATCATGGAAAGTATAGTTGTCTTTAATACATCCGGATTAAAAGTTCCCGATTTTGGGATGGGCGAATACTGATTAATAATATCTTTAAGCCCGTCAATTTCCTTAAAAAAAATTTCTTTCTGTTCCTGAGTCATAATATTCCCTCAAATTTGCAGTGTTTCTTTGTCACCATTTTTTTTATTAATCATAAATTTATTAAAAATATATCACAAAAACAGTCTTTACGATATATCCCGAAAGAATTATAATTTAAAATGTGAACGGAATTGAATACTTTATTGATTGGCTCGACGGTTACCTTAATTTTGAAAAACAGCCTGAAAAAAATATTTTCTGGCTCGATACTATAGATTATTTGTGCAGCCGCTTTGATTATCCTCAGAATTGTGCTCCATGCTTTCATGTTGCAGGCTCAAAAGGAAAAGGCTCTGTTTCAAGAATGATTGCCTGTATTCTTGAAGAAGCAGGTTATTCTACAGGACTTTACACTTCTCCACATATTACAGATTTTAGGGAACGTATAAGCCGCGCAAGTTCTTTTTTTGACAGTTCAATTTACGAAGACTCCGTAAAAGAATTGATTCCGAACATTGAATCAATCATTCCTGAAAATCTTCCTGCTGAACGTCCAATCACATGGTTTGAACTTGTTACTTTATATGCATTTCTTGTTTTCAGGCGTGCAAAAGTTGATTGGGCAGTTTACGAAGTCGGCATGGGCGGTCGTCTGGATTCTACAAATATCATCAGGCCAAAACTTTGCTGCATAACACCAATTGAACTTGAACATACTGAATTTCTTGGTGATACACTTGAAAAAATCGCTGCAGAAAAAGCTGGCATCATAAAAAACTGTACACCTGTTATAATTGCAAGACAGCAGACAGAATCCGTAAAGATAATACTCAGAGAAAAAGCCTGTACGCGTTACGCTCCGTGTTATTTTGTTGATGATTTGATTAAAAATCTTTCTATAAGTTATGATAAATCAAATAAAAAAATGAATGTAAGACTGGATTCTGATTTATTTGACAGGCCAATAGAAGCAAAACTGGCACTTCTTGGAAAAATGCAGGCAGAAAATGCAGCGATGGCAGCGTTTGCAGTTAAAAAGATTTTTCCAAATATGAACGAAAGCGTAATTGAAAGAGGACTTGAAAAAGCAGTACTGCCGGGACGTTTTGAAATTATTGAAAAAGTTTCCGGTTACGAAAATATTCCTGAAGTTATTCTTGACGGCGCACATACCCTTAACAGCATAAAACTTACACTGGAAACTTTGGAAAACCTTTATTCAGATAAAAAAATCAACCTTCTGTTTGCCTGCGCCGCAGACAAGGATATAAAAGATATTTCCATGCAGTTCCGCGGACGCTTCAATAAGATTTTTGTAACAAAACCGGGCGAAATCAAAAAATCGGACATTAATTCCGAAATAGAATGTTTTAAAGCTGCAGGAGTTGATTTTACCGCAAATGCTGATTACAAGGCTGCAATAAAAGAAGCCTTCAGAGTTTCTTCAGAACAAGGTAATGTTCTTCTTGTAACAGGTTCGTTCTATCTGCTTGCGGAAGTAAAGAAACTTCTGAAAATTTAAGCGGCATATAAAATTTTATTCTACGATATATTTTTTTACGCGTTTTGAAATGGATGTCAAAACTTCGTAAGAAATAGTGTTACCAATTTTTGCAAGGGTATCAGCCGTATTCAATGCACCGCTTTCTTCAGGACCGAATATCACTACCCTGTCCCAGAGTTTTACATCACTGTCAAAACCGATTTCCACCATGCATTGATCCATGCATATTCTTCCGCGTACAGGATAATTTTTACCGTTAATCGTTACGCACAATCCTGGTGAAAATCTTCTTAAAAGTCCGTCTGCATAACCAACAGGAAGAACTGCAATTCTCGTATCTTTTTCGCAGATAAAGGTTCTTCCGTAAGAAATGCTTTCACCTTTTTTGATTGTCCTTATTGCAACAACCTTCGTTTCAAAACTGAGTACAGGCTTTAATTTTATGTCCTTACCAAAAGATTTCAGATAATCTTCGGTAACTTCATCTGGATAATAGCCGTATGCAATAATGCCGGGTCTAATCATATTAAAATGAAGTTCAGGGTATGCAAGTAAAGCTGCACTGCTTCCGCATGAAAAAATTTCAGGTTCTATTCCTTTTGCCCTGATATTTTCTACAGCAATCCTGAAACGTTCCCCCTGTTTTTTTGTAAAACTGATATTTTCTTCACTAATTCCGTCTGAAACGCATAGATGAGAACATACGCCTTCGAGCTTTAAATGTTTTCGTGAATTGATGAAAGATGCCTGTTCGCCGGCTTCTTCGGGATAACAGCCGATTCTTCCCATACCTGTATCAACTGCAAGAAATACATTAAATTTTGTACAATTTCCGTCAGCGTTATCAGAAAAATATTCATCAGCAGCATCAGAAAGGAATTTTATGTTTTCTTCATTAAAAATAAGTGGATTTATTGAATACTTAAAAAGATAAGGCATTTCTTCTGGAGTACAAAGGCTTAGAAGAATTATATCGATAGTGATGCCAGCTTCCCTTAGTTCAATTCCTTCTTCAACCGTAGCAACTGCAAGAAAATCAGCCCCGCATTCCTCTGCAATTTTTGACGTAAGGACAGCATCGTGTCCGTAAGCGTCGGCCTTTACTGCAAAACAAAGTTTTACGTCAGGATTTATGAATTTTCGAATCTGTTCAATATTATGTTTAAGATTATTTTTATGAATGAATGCTTTAGTACATCTGCTCATGATATCCACCCTGATTTAATTCTAATTTTATAAATGTTTTTTCGCAATACATATTAATCCTTATTGTAAAAAAAAAAGGTTAATAATAAAATAGAGTAAATTTTTATATTTACGGATGAATAAAATGATTTATACAGATACCAGAGACAGCAGCGTTAAAGTTGATTTTAGAACAGCGGTTATGGGTGGAATGAACCCTGCAACAGGTGGTTTATATATTCCTGTTGAATTTCCAAAACTTGACAAATCTATTTTGAATAAAGATACTGCCCCTTCTTTCAGGGACATTGCATTAAATATGGCAAGACCTTATACAGACGGAGAAATTCCAGAAGCAGACCTTGCAAATATCATTCAGGATGCATATCCTTTTTCACCAAAAGTAACACCTTTAGATTCTACCTCATACATTCTTGAATTGTTCCACGGTCCAACATGTGCATTTAAAGATTTTGGCGCACGTTTTATGGCAAGAGCAATGTCTTATTTCAACAGAAATGAAGATACTCCATTGCATATTCTTGTTGCAACTTCAGGAGATACAGGTTCTGCAGTTGGTAGCGCATTCCACAACGTTCCGGGGCTTGATGTAACAATTCTTTATCCTGACGGAAAAATCAGTCCACTTCAGGAAAAACAGCTTTCTACTTTTGACGGTAATGTTCGCGCATTAAAAGTAAAAGGTACATTTGATGATTGTCAGAAACTTGTAAAAACTGCCTTTACTGACAACGAACTTCGCGGAAAACTCAGACTTTCATCTGCAAATTCAATTAACATTGCAAGACTTCTTCCACAGAGCTTCTACTATATGTACGCTGCCCTTCTTGTAAGAAACAGAGCTTCAATGGATAATAAGATTCAGGATCCTGCAATTATTATGGTTGTACCAAGCGGAAACTTTGGAAACCTTACCTCAGGTCTTATTGCAAGAGAAATGGGAGCTCCAATAACAGGCTTTACAGCTGCAACAAATTCAAACAGAACAATTCCAGACTGGATTGCAACAGGCGATTACAATGCACGTGCTTCTGTAGAAACCTATGCAAACGCAATGGACGTTGGTGCACCAAGCAATTACGAAAGAATTAAAGCAATGTACAATCTTGAAGAAGTACGAAATCTTTTTGCCTCTTACTGGACAGATAATGATGGCATTATGACTGCAATCCGTAACTGTCATGAAAAAACTGGTTATATCATTGATCCACACGGAGCAATCGGCTGGAAGGCATGGGAAGAAATCAAGAACAACGGCTTTACAGCAAAAGGTGATTATACAAAACCTGGTCTTACACCAAATGTTCCTGCATGGGCTTCAAAAGTTGATTCAAACGAAGCAATCGGTATAATTCTTGAAACTGCATCTCCTGCAAAATTCGGCTCCATCGTAACAGATGCTATTGGACGTGAACCTCCAATGCCTGCAAGACTTGAAGAAGTTCTCAGAAAGAAAGACCGTGCAATTTCTATGGAAAATGACTACAACATGTTCAAAGACTGGCTTATTGCAAATCTGTAATTTTCCATTCTGAAAATTCATTCTAAAAATACATGCCCTGAATAAAAGGGCATAAAAAAAGCCTTTATGAATTAAAAACTCATAAAGGCTTTTCTTTTATAGGGATTGCAGTTCAAACTGAAAAGCAATCCTCAAAAAGAAAGTTTATTTTACTGCTTCAAAAATGATATCAGCAATAAATACAACTGCGAGAATCCATGTTACAACAGGAATATCCTTAATCTTCTTTCCTGCAATCTTACAGATTACGTAAGCAATAAGTCCCCACATAATACCTTTTGAAATTGAATATGCAAAAGGCATTGTCATAATTGTAATGAATGCTGGAATTCCTTCAGTTGGATCAGTAAATTCAATTGATTTTACTGATTTCATCATAAGATATCCTACGAAAATAAGTGCAGGAGCTGTAGCAGCAGCAGGAATAAGAGCAAAAATAGGATTCAAGAACAAAGCAATAAGGAAAAGAATACCAGTTGTTACAGAAGCAAGACCTGTTCTTGCACCAGCAGCAACACCTGATGTTGATTCAACGAATGAAGTTACAGTTGATGTACCAAGACAAGCACCAACTACAGTACCAACAGCGTCTGCAAGAAGAGCTCCTTTACAGTTTACGATATTACCGTCTTCATCTTTCAAATCAGCCTGTTCAGCAACACCCATCAAAGTTCCGAGAGTATCAAACATATCAGTAAAAAGGAATGTGATAAGAACTACAAGGAATTTAATTGAAAGAACATTTGACCATTCAAATTTGCAGAAATATGGAGCTGTTGGAGCAGAGAATGGTTTGAATCCTTCAGGAATAGTTGTTACACCAAAAGGAATACCAATAACAGTTGTAATTGCAACACCAATCAAGATTGAACCTGGTACTTTCATTACATAAAGAACAATTGTAACGATAAGTCCGAGAATGGCAACGATTGCAGTTGCATGAGACATATTGAAGTTTACAAAACCAATAGTTGTACCTGTATCAGTTGTACAAACTCCGGCATTTACCAATCCGATGATTGTAATAAAAAGACCAATACCTACAGAAACAGCTTTTTTAAGGCTTTCAGGAATAGATTTGATGATTGCTTCGCGAACACCACACAAAGAAAGTATGATGAAAATAATACCTTCAACAAATACAGCTGTAAGTGCAAACTGCCATGTGCAGCCCATTCCGATTACAACTGAATAAGTAAAAAATGCATTCAAGCCAAGTCCAGGAGCAAGAGCAACTGGAAGATTTGCAACAAATGCCATAACCAGAGTAGCGATTGCGGCAGAAATTGCAGTTGCAGTAAATACTTCGTTAAAACCCATTCCAGCGCCTGAAAGAATTCCAGGGTTTACGGCAAGAATATAAGCCATTGCAAGGAAAGTTGTTACACCACCGATAATTTCTTTACCGATAGTCGTTCCTCTTTCCTCAAGTTTAAAAAATTTTTCCATAAAAAATTTTTCCTCCTTTTATATGGATAAAAAGTATTCCTATATTATATCATTTTGTAATGAAAATAGACAATTAATAACAGTTATTTTGTGTTAAAAGTAATTGCTCCGTCCCAATTTTCAGGAGGATTCTGTTCAAATTCTATGCATCTGGCACACATAAGCTTTGCAGCCTTGTCCTCAGGACATTCTGACAGAGCTTTTTCAAAATATTCCTTTGCAAGATTCCAGGTTGCATTCTTATAAAGTTCAAGACCTTTGTTATAATAATTGCGATAATTTTCCGAAAATTCTTCCCTGCTACGGTCTATTGCATAAATTGAAACTGCCTTTTCCTTACCTTTTACCTTTACGTCATCAAGATAACGGAATTCAAAATCGGACTTTGTATTTTCTGCAGCAGAAACTCCGGAACTTGATCTTAAAACATCTTTCCTAACTGCATCTGTTACAAGAATCATTGAACCGTATGTTTTAGTAAGACCTTCCATTCTTGAAGCAAGGTTCACGTTATCCCCGATTACTGAATAATCAGTTTTATCGCTTGAACCTATTGAACCGACAATTACATCTCCATAGTGAATGCCAATTCCGATATTAAAAATCATATCAGGAGGAAGGAGCAAATCTTCAAGAGCAATTGTATTTAACGCTTCCCTCATTTCATAAGCCGCTGCAACAGCCCTTTTACAGTTATCTTCGTAACTTACAGGAGCACCAAAAAGAGCCATAATTGCATCACCAATGAATTTATCAACAGTTCCCCCATGCTTTTTAATAATTGTACACATGGTTGTAAAATATCGGTTCAGAAAACCGACAATTGACTCAGGTTTGTTAAGTTCACTTATGCTTGTAAATGACCTGATATCACTAAACAATATGGCAACATCACGCTTTTCGCCGACAGTATTTTTATTGCCCTGCTCTGCTCCTTCCTGAACAAGATTATCGATAATCTGCTCGGGAACAAACCTGCTGAATGCCCGTCTGATGTTTTTTTCGAAAATAATTTTTTTGTGCAATATAAGCGCATTTTCTAATACAAGACTGAATAAATTAACTGCAAAATTCATTAAATCAAGCTGATGCGTAGTAAAAGCACCTTCCCTTACAAGATTTACAGTTCCTACAGTCTTGCATTCTGAAGTTTCAAGTCTGATGCACTGAAAAGCAGAAAGAGGTATGTCTCCCGAATGATATTTTTCAATCGGTTCTGAAGTTTCAAGTTTTTTAGGTGAAATCTTAAAAATATTTGTATCTGGAAAAATTTCTTCAAAATCTGAAGTACATACTTTTAAAAATTCGCTTGTTTCTGTTTCCGTAAAATTTGAAGCACATACAAAAAAACATTCAGTGATATTTTCTTCATTAATAAACATTGAAACGGCAGGAACTTCGCAAAATTCCGTAAGGAGATTTAAAAAATCCTGTGAAAGCGTCTGAATATCGTCAAGATGACGCAGATATGAAAAAATATTCTCCGAAATTCCAGATTTAAGGATATCGCTTGCCATAGGACCTTTTAACTTCTTGTTCTGAGCAAGCTCAAACATTTTATCAAGTTTTTCTATAAGGTTATCCTGTTCAAAATGAATGAACTGATCGGCACCGGTATTCATCATATAGTGATGTTCAAAAGAAAAGTCACTTGTAGCATAAACGCCAACTGGAATTGTACGTAACTTTTCTACACTTTTTATAAGCCTTACAAGTTCGCTGCTTTTAGGACTGACACATTTTGCATTAAGCAATACAGCATCGGGCATAGTATTATACATTGTGACAAGAAGTTTTATTCCGTTTGTTTCAAATACAACTTCATGTCCGCTTTTCTTTAATTTAGAAATTACGAGTGCCTGAGTTGTTGCAGATGGTTCCAATACTAAGATTTTTTTACTCATTGTCTAACATCCTTTTTAAGATTTTTACAAGTGTGTTCCTGTTAAAATCAGATTTACATACGAATGCATCGGCTTTCTGCAAAGGTCTTTCGGATATTGCAACAACCGGTACATTTTTATAATTTTCAAGACGTCTAATATTATCCAGAAGAATTTCGCCGTTCATACGAGGCATGTCATCATCACATATAATTAAATCAAAATGCTTTTCTTTGATAAGTTCCAGAGCTTCTATACCGTCGCAAGCTTCTTCAAACGTATAATTATTCGAAAGTACAATCGTGCGTTCAATCTGTCTTGTCGTTTCGGAATCATCAACAATAAGAATTTTATTAACGTGTTTTTTTGTAATTGCTTCGAATTTCTTTACATCATAACCGCGCAGAGAACGGAAACGCCTCATAATTTCAGGAATATGAAGAACCGGAATCATATCGTATTTTTCATCAAAAGCAACGCCTGTTACCGCGTGAAATTTTCTAAACGCAGGAGGCATATTCTTTTTAATTACAGAAACGAATTTTTGAACGGTATCAACAATTATGCCGATTCTCTGAGACTGATAATCAACAATAAGAATCGTATCAAGAATATTGTGAGCCTTTGCTTTCTGGCCCGGAAGCAGAGAGGATAATGAATAAACGGGAATATGCTCTACTTCCGCATCTTCATCTTCGCCGGTTTCGCTTTCGAGTACATATTTTAAGATTTTCTGATTCTGTTGAATTTCATAATTCATAGGACTTTCGCAGATTACGTCAAAAATAAATTCAGATGGAATAAGAAATTTTTCGTCATTTGCGGTTACAAAAAAGCCCTGCAAATCCTGATGGTTTTTAAGGAATATATCATCCTGAATCAATGCAAGAAGGTTTTCATGTGCAATAAGAAGCGAATTCTGAAGATTCTGGGAATCATTTGCAAGAAGTTTATAGGTTTCTTTTAGAGAACGCATTTCGTTATCTGCAATTGCAGTCTTTAAAAGAGCAACCTGATTACTGATTATATAGGTACGTGCAATCATTTCTTCATGCATATTAATAATTTTTGCAATGCTGTCTGAAGAAATTTTTAATATTTCGTCTTTTTTCTGTTCTGGAAGTTTATTCTGAACCTGATTTATTTTTCTTTCAATTCGTGATTTAGATTCTCTTCGTTTTAAAAGATGGTTTGAATTGAAAATTTCACCTGCAACAGCCTTATCACAATATAAAAGATATGGTTTTACATCTATTTCGTCCATATCAAAGTTATCTGCTTCTATAAGCATGCAGCAATCAAGAATTTTATCTGCAACAAGATTGATTAATGTATGAAGGTTTTCGGAAAAGATTATTTTATCATCACACAAAGATTTATATAAATCTTCAAGAGCCTTGTATAACTTATAAATAGGAATAAATCCTATAATCTTTGAATTATCCTTAGTCATACTTAAGGTTCTAAGAATTGGCCTGTAATTTTCAGGCTCCTTCTTTATATCGTTTATGAGATGTCTTGTTTCTGTAAGATAACATTTGATTGCCTCTTTAAAAGTTTCATCAACTTCTTCAGGCGAATCGTTTTCGGCTGCATCGCTCATGGCATCTCCTTTTTTTTGTGAAAGTAAAATATTTTTCCGTCTGCAAGTTTTTCAAGAGAAGACGGCAATAAAGTAGCATCAAGAGAAGCTACTTCATTCATAGATACAAAAAGATATCCGTCTTCGTTTAAGGATTCATTTACAAGTTTATCTATAACCTTTTTCTTCATTTCATTACTGAAATAAATAAATACATTACGTATAAAAATAACGTCCTGATTTTTAGGAAAATCCAGGCATTTTGACAGATTTATTCTCTTAAAATCAATTTTATTTCGTATATATTCTGGTATTTCAAAAGTTCCGTCATTCTTTTTAAATGAGGTAAGAAGATACTGATATTTTGCACCATCAACAGTTCTTACGGCAGACTTTCTGTAAACACCTTTACGGCAATTATCAAGAACGTTTGTATTTATATCGCTTGCAATGCATTCAGCATGAATTCCCATGGACTGGGCAAGAAGGTAAAGAGAATAAATTTCTTCACCCGAAGATGATGCGGCACTCCAGATATTAATTCTTCCGTTTTTCTTTGATGAAATTTCCGGGAAAATTTTAGAATGAAGAAGCTGGAACTGTGCCTCTTCCCTGAAAAAATAGGTTTCATTTACGGTAGAACTGTTAATAAGATTTATCAGCTCGTCCTGATTCAGAAGTAAATATTTATAGTATTCACCAGGACCGTCTGGTATTACACCGGAAGTTGTTTCAAGTGATTCAAGCCGTTTATTTATGTAATTTCTTATGCCGGTTTTATGACTATCACGTGGAATAATACCTGTACGCTGAGTAATTAATTCTATAATTTCAGAAAATTCATTTTCTTCCATCTCTCACCTATAAATAAAATATCCGTCCAAAACAATTGGCAGAACTACACCAGTTTCAATATCTCACCGGCTATAATGTCTCTCGGAAATACTTTTGAAGCAGCTTTTAATTCTATGGCAGCAGCCGGCATTCCGAACACAGCACAGGTAGATTTATCTTCAACAATCGTAAATCCACCGTTATCAATTATTTCCCTACACCCTTCTGCACCATCTCTTCCCATTCCAGTAAGGAGGACTGCAAGACAATTACTTTTATAATGATTTGCCGCACTACGAAACAATTTGTTCACGGCAGGTTTTAAAAATCTTTCAGGAGGCTCATCAGAAAGCTTTAGTACAGGTTTTCCAGAATCCGTAAGATAATCAATTACAAGATGTTTGTTTGCTGGTGCCATATAAACCTTTCCTTTTTCTGCTACATCTCCGTCTTTTGCAAGAAACATAGGCGTATTCGGACAGCATTTATTGAACCACTGTACCATCTTATCATCAGAACCAATGTCTATATGCTGAACATAAAGAATAGGAAGCGGAAACTGCTTTCCTAAACCGCTCAGCACTTCTTCTACTGCTGTAGGACCTCCCGTTGAAGCTCCTATGCACAGTACCTGAAAATCATGACTTGAACTTTTTTTCTCTTTAGAAACAGTTTCTTTTTCAGAAGTTTTATGTGAATAAGGAACCATATCCTTTAAAGCGGCAATAAGCCGTTGTATAAAAAGCTGCATACTCTGTGCACTGTATGAAGAAAAACTTGGTTTCAGTTCAAAAATAATTGCGCCTGCTTCAAGTGCCTCAGCTTTTACAGAATTATCTTCCGAATAAATGCAGACAGGAATTCCAAGCTGTTTTGAAATAATTTTTGTTGCATCCACACCGTTCATTTCAGGCATATCATAATCCGTAATTACAAAATCAACGTCATGGCTTTTGCAAAAATCAATTGCCTTACGACCGTTTGAAACTTGTCCCACAATTTCAAAACGACCGGCGGCTTTCAATGCTTTTTCGAAAATCCCCCTTGAAATTGCTGAATCATCGACTATTAACGTACAAAATTTAGAATCATCCATAATTAGTCATTCCTTCGGATTAATTATCCCTTTTTTTTATCAACACAAATCAGTCTTCCTTACCCAAATCCCTGCACATATTTTCCTCAAGATAATCAGCATCAAAAAGCGGTATGAATTTGAGCTTGTATTTTACCTTGTCGGCAAAAACATCATCGTCTTCAGGTTCGAAAAACACTTCAATATTTGAAATATGGATAGAAAAGTTATCATCAGATCTTTTAAAAAGCAGAAATACTTTTTCATCAATTTCCGACTCTTCTTCTTTATCCAGTTTCAATGTATTTACAACAGTATAAGGATTTCCCCTGCAATTAAGGACTCCTTCTATGTAATCTGGTACAAACGGAAGCTTATGAACTTTTGCTCCGTACATAATTTCCTGAACCATTGTTGATTTTATGGCAAATCTGTGAGACTTAATTGAAAATATAAGATAAGAACTTTCGTTCCCGTCATAAAGCTTTTTTATTTCAGCTTCGACTTTCTTATCAACCTCTGCCATATTCGCTGCATTCACCTCGTATTAAGCTTTTTCCTTTTTATCTTTATCTGTAGCGGTCTGAACGCTCTTATTAAGGCTTTCTGACATAGAACGAATGTGTTCCGAAGATGCCGAAATATTGTCCGTTGCAACAGTAAAGTTTTCAACACCGGCTGAAATCTGTCTTAAAGCAATAAGAATCTGTTCAGAGGCATTAGTCTGCTGCTGAATAATATCAGTAATGTCGCCTGCAGAACCGGCCGTTACTTCTGCTGAATTCTTTATGCTTGCAAACATTTCGCCAAGACTCTTTGCATTTTCATAACCTTCATTAATTTTTTCTGTACCGCTTTCTGAAGCAAGTATAAGAGAATCTGAAGAATGCTGAATTTCGTTAATTCGTTCCTTAATCTCTTTTGTACCGTCAATAATACCGTCAGAAAGACGTCTGATTTCGTTAGCAACAATACGGAAACTCTTTCCTGCTTCGCCCGCACTGGAAGCTTCAAGTTCGGCATTAAAAGCAATAATCTTAGCCTGGTCAGCAACATTGTTAATTAAAGTAACGATGTCCCAGATACTTTCGATTCTTTCGCTTAAAATCTTCATTCCGTCTATAGTCTGCTGGTTTGCATCAAAAATTGCATGAAGCTGCGCAACATTCTGCTGAATTGAAGCAACTCCGCTTGCAACATCTATTGAAGTTTTTTCTGCAACTTTCGAAACGTCCCGGATTTTTGTCGCAATATTTTCTGAAAGAGCATTTGAATCTTCCATGGTTGCAACAATTTCCTTAACCGCAGCACTCTGATCCTGAGCCGTTGCAGCATTTTCTTTTGCAGCTACAACAAGAGTTTGTGTTTCTTCAAACAAATCAGCACCAAGAAGCTCCTCTTCTTTTCTCATTTCCCTTACTGTATTGATATTGAAAATTGCAGAAACAAAACTGAACAGAATCATGAAAAGCTCAAAACTTATTACTATTTTTGAAAGAATGTCTTTCATGTCGCGGACAGGACCGTCAACAACAACATACCATGGAGCATTTCCAATTTCGCAGATACCATAATATTTTTTAGAGCCTATAGAAGTCCTTTTTTCACCGTCCATCCATGTATTGATATCCAAAGGAAAATTCGTTTCCGTAAAATAATTGGCAGTCATTATTTTTGACGGTTCCTTATTCGTCATATAAAAACCGTCTTTTGTAATAAGATTAACAGAACCGTTTTTCGTAACCTGCATCTCTGTCAGAAGATCTAAAAGTGTGTTCAGAAGAATATCACAGCCAAGAACACCTTTTACTTTTCCTGTTGAATCTTTTATTGTACGCGAAATTGTAACAGAAAGTTCTCCTGTCTGAACGTCTATATAAGGAGTTGAATATGCAATAGTTCCCGGATTTTCCATTGCAGCCTTGAACCATCCACGAGAAGAAGGATCAAAATCTTTGGGAGGAATCCAGCCTGAACTTTCTAAAAAAATGCCGTCCTTTTCAAAGCGTGAAACTGTAGAAGCGTAATATAACGAAGAAGAATATTCCAGTTCATGTGAAAACACCGTTAATAAAGGCTGAAGTACAGAAACGTCGTCCGTAAGGGCAGCAAAATTCGAAAAATTATTAACATTTGTTATTATAGGAGACATTCTTTCGACTAAGCCCGAATTAAATTCTTCAATTGAGTTGCTTAAGCTTTTAGACAGATAATTGTCAAGCAATTTGCTGGTAATAATATAGAAGAATGTGCAGGCAACAAACGTCAGTACCAGAAGCGGCATAAGCATACCCAAAAACATTCTGCGTGATTTCTGCTTTGCATTCATATTTTTCAATCTGTTCTTTCTTGACATCAAACACTCCTATCTTTATAAGAATAATATTTATGTATGAATAAATCTCCAACATCAAAAATTGAAAGACTACTCTAATTATAACATACTTTTATAAAAATACAGTTTTTTTTCTTATATTAAGACAGCTTGTTAAGTCCAAGAATTACAGTAACAATAGCAACAACATCTGTTACGGGATTAATTGCAATGCGTTTTATATATACATGAATTTGAGTTCCATCATTTAAGGTTTCATCAATTATGAAAGGCTCGGAACTCATTGAACACTTCTGAATTGACGTCATGAAAACAGATTCCATATTATCATATTGCTTTGAAAAATCATGTTTCATATCGTAACTCAGATTCAAGTGATAGCGTTTTAAGAATTTACGGTATGTATTATTTCCCCTTACAATCCTAAGTTCCTTCCCGTCAATTTCCAGCACGCTCATAGGCATTGTATTAAAGAAGTTCTGAAGAAATACGTCGTTTGAATTTGCAATACTTGAAAAATCGTAAAGATTGATTTTACCAATGCATTCGTAATAATGTGCCTCGCTTGGATTTTCAAAACCGATTTGTTTTCCCTGGTCATAGCGTTCAAAAATCTTTTCATAAGGAATAGGCTGACAGTAATAATATCCCTGAAGTTTTGTACAACCTACTTCTTTTAAAAATTCAGTCTGTTCCTTTGTTTCTACACCTTCGCATATTGTTTCTATGCCTAAATCGAGTGCCGTTTTTATAAGACCTGACAGGATAATCTTACTTTTTTCGTTTTTATCAAACTGCTGCATGAATTTCATATCGAATTTTATAAGATTAAAGGGAATGTCATGTAAAACATCAAGAGAAGAATACCCTGAACCAAAATCATCCATCCAGACCCTGAATCCAAGCGAATGAAAACGCTTTATCTGAGATTTCATGTAATCAAAATCTTTACCGATTATGCTTTCCGTTATTTCTATGGTAAGTTTTTCAGGAGGAATTCCAGAGGCCTCTACCCTTTTGTAAATTTCGCCTACAATATCGCAGGTATGAAAATCAGAACGAGAAAGGTTTACAGAAATCGGGACGACATAAAGTCCTTTATCATCCTGTTTTTTCATTTTTTCAAGAATTTCTTCTGTAACGAATAAATCAAGCTTATAAATAAGGTTTGCATCTTCAAGAACGGGAATAAATTCAGCAGGATTCATAAAGCCTTTTACAGGATCAATCCATCTTGAAAGAGCCTCTTCATCACAGACAAGTCCGCTTGCTGCCCTTATAATCGGCTGATAAAAAACCTTTATCCATTTATTTTCAATTGCCTTGTCAATATTATCGATTATATACTGCCTGTTTTCTGCATCTTTAAGCATTGATTCATCAAAATATGTAAAATGAGAAAGCGGAAATGACTTACTTGAATCACAGGCAAGTTTTGCACGGTCACAGGCAAGACTTGCAGAACACTTGTCTATTTGTGTTGAATAAATGCCTACCCGTACCGGAAGAGATTTTCCCCCGTTTATATTCTCGC
>CAMOWQ010000061.1 GCA_946628495.1 uncultured Treponema sp.
GAAAAATGCGGGAGGGAGAGGAGCGAATTTCAAAAACACTCCAGGTTGCTGCCGCGTGAGCGGCAACGTATATAGTTACAAGGCAAACTGGCGTGTAGCAGGCGAGCCTGCGATTTTGAAATTCGAACCTCGACCGGTAGCATTTTTCTTTTGGTGTATTCATTTTTATAATGCGTTTGCCCTGTTGTAGCATTAAACCCGATTTTAAATTATAATCAGCAATTATGAAATACAAGGTTTTTATTGACGGTAAAGAAGGAACTACCGGACTTAAGATTTACGAACGTTTTTCAAAACGAGATGATATTGAACTTTTGATGATAGACGAAGACAAGCGCAAAGATGCAGCAGAACGTCAGAAAATGATAAACGCTTCTGATTTTACATTTTTGTGTCTGCCGGATGCGGCTGCAATCGAATCTGCACAGTTGTGTACGAATCCTGCCGTAAAAATTATAGATGCATCTACTGCACACAGAACAAATCCTGAATGGGCTTATGGTTTTCCAGAACTTGATGCATCTTTCCGCGAAAAAATTAAAACTTCAAATAGAGTTGCGGTTCCTGGTTGTTATGCAAGCGGTTTTATTGCAATCGGCTATCCGCTGGTAAAATCAGGCATTCTGCCAAAAGATTACCCTGTTGTAATTCATGCAGTTTCAGGCTATTCAGGGGCAGGTAAAAAAGCAATTGCTCAATACGAAGATGCTTCACGCAATCCTGAATTAGATTCTCCGCGTTTGTATGCTCTTACTCAGACTCATAAACATCTTCCTGAAATGAAAATCATTACAGGACTTGAATACGAACCTGTTTTTAATCCTTATGTGTGCGATTATTTTCAGGGCATGACCGTTACAGTAGGCCTTCATTCAAGACTTCTTGCAAAAAAAGTTACTGCAAAAGATGTTCACGAAATGTTTGCCGCTCATTACGAAGGTGCAGAATTTGTAAAAGTTGCAGGTTTTATGGGAGAAGGCACTCTTCCAGAACAGTTCATTCCTGCAAATACACTTGCCGGTACAAATGATATGCAGGTTTTTGTTTACGGTAATGATGACCGCATCATGATAACTACACGCTTTGACAATCTTGGAAAAGGTGCGTCCGGCGCTGCAGTACAGTGCATGAATATCATGATGGGAATTGACGAAACAACAAGCCTTAGATAATTCATAAGGAAAGCGGAGTTTTTATGAACGAACGGATGGAACAATATCTTTCGGTTTTAAATGAAGAACAGAAACAGGCGGTCGTTCATGAAGGAAGTCCGCTTCTTATACTTGCAGGGGCAGGTTCAGGAAAAACAAGGGTAATTACTACAAAAATTGCCTATTTAATCAGCGAAAAAAATGTAAATCCTTATTCAATTCTGTCGGTCACGTTTACAAAAAAAGCCGCCAACGAAATGAAGGAACGTGCCGTTGCAATGGAAGAAAATGCTTCTCGTGCGCAGATAAGAACGTTCCATTCGTTTGGGTCCTGGTTTTTGCGTAAATATGCAGAAGCTGCGGGCTTGGATAGTAATTTTACGGTTTACGATGATGATGATATGGCGGTTCTTTTAAAAGAGGCCGTTCCTTCCCTTGCAAAAAAAGAACTTAAAACTGCAGTTCATCAAATTTCACTTTGTAAAGATTATTGTCTTAGTCCCGAAGATGATTTGTCTTTTATTGGCAGCGAGTTTGAACTCAACGAAATATATGCAAAATATCAGAAAGCGTTAAGGGCAACCGGTAACGTAGATTTTGGCGACCTTATAATGCTTCCTGTAACGCTTATGGATTCTGACCCTGTAATTGCAGCGGAAATTCATTCCCGTTTTAGTGTAATAATGGTTGATGAGTATCAGGATTCCAATATTGCGCAGTATAAAATGCTTCAGAAATTATCGGGTGTGGAAGAAGGGACGGGCACTTATGTTTGTGTCGTCGGTGATGATGACCAGTCAATCTATCATTTCCGTGGAGCTGAAGTTCAGAATATTCTTACTTTTCCAGAAAAATTTCCAGGCACTCAGATTATCCGTCTTGAAAGAAATTACAGGTCTACTTCAAGAATTCTTGATGCTGCCAGCATTGTCGTTGGTAAAAACTCCGACCGTCTTGGAAAAAAGCTTATTGCAGACAGAGGAGACGGAAAATCACCGGTTCTTGCATTTTTGCCGGATCAGACTTCCGAAACACAGTTTTGTGCCGATTTAATACAGAAATCTCATAAAGACGGAAAATATTCTGACTGGGCGGTGCTTTACAGAATGAATGCGCAGTCGCTTGGTTTTGAAAAAGAATTCCTTCACAGGCATATTCCATATGTGGTAGTCGGTTCCTTAAAATTCTACGAGCGCGAAGAAATCAAAGATACGATAGCGTACATCTCTCTTGTCGCGAATCCGCGTGATGCAGTTTCGTTCCGGCGTGTCGTAAATAAGCCTGTCCGTGGAATTGGTGAAAAAACTCAAAGTTCAATTCTGCAGGAAGCACTGATTCAGCATGATGACGGCAGCATTGAATATAACGACCTTATAAATCAGACTAAAAAAATGTCAGACGGTTTTTCTAAAAAGGCAAAGGAAGGTGCGCAGGCATTCTCCAAACTGTTCGATGTTCTTAGGGAAAACATAACGTCGGGTAAAAACCTTTCGGATTTTATTCAGCGGGTTATTACAGATACAGGTCTTGATGAATATCATCGTGCGGGCGATAAAGTTGAAGGCACTCAGCGTGTTGCAAACCTTCAGGAACTTGTTAATAGTGCCGTTCCGTATGAATGTTCTGCTCAGGGGCTTACGGAATTTCTTGATTCAATCAATCTTGACCGTTCGCTTGCCCTTTCTGATGAAGAAAAAGATGATGCCGTTACTCTGATTACGCTGCATAATACAAAAGGTCTTGAATATAAAAAAGTAATAATTACGGGACTTGAAGAAGGCGTTTTCCCGCGTCAGGACAAACAGGGAGCCGATCTTGAAGAAGAAAGAAGGCTTTTTTATGTTGGAATTACGCGTGCTCAAGACGAACTTTATATAACGTCGGTTGCGAAACGCTGGCTATATGGAAATTTGCAGTATGTAAGACCAAGTGTTTTTTTGAGGGAATCTTCAGATGCTTTTAAGGTTATTGGAAGTGTTCCGTTCGGCTTTTCTGTAAAGAAAAAGAATTCTTTTGGAGAATTTGGAAAAACTATTCCAAATCCTGCCGGTACAGAAAAAACATCACAGGAAAAAATAATTGCTGCCGGAAGATGGGGCGAAAAATCTGAAATTGCCGCTGCATGGCCGAAAGGTACAAAAATCTATCATGATGATTACGGGTATGGAATAATTTCGCGCAATTATATGAATGCCGGGGAATATGTCATAGATGTTCAGTTTGAAAACGGATGTGTAAAGAAATTTATACCTGAATATCAGTCAAAATCCTTGCAGAAAATTAAAGATTAAGAATTGCTTATGAATGCTAAATTATTTTTGACAAAATACTTTATGTAAAATAGTATTTTGTTAGGGGAAAAAAGTTATGAGCAGAAAAAAAAGTCGCATAGCATTAATAATTGATTACATCCTTTCTGAATATACGGAATTGCTTCTTGAGGGGATAAAATCTGCTTGTAAAAGTTATGATGCAGAATTTCTTGTACTGCCCATAGGTTGTCTTCACAATATTCACCTTACTTATGATTATCAAAACTCGGCTGTAATGGCATTTATAAAAAAACAGAATGTCGACGGTATGATTTTTATAGCCGGAATTCAGATGCATAATATTTCCCGCCCGGAACTTGCCGATTATCTAAAGCATTTTAATGATATTCCAATTGTTACGCTTGCCGCAGAATTTCCTGATATGCCTGCTGTTGTAACCGATAATGTTTCAACATTTAAAACGCTTGCAGAAATTCTTGTAAAAGAGCAGGGAAGACGTAAATTTGCGGTTATGAGTGTTCAGAGTCATTCTGCCGAAATGAAAACCCGCGTAAAGACAATAAAAAAATATCTTGAAAAACAAGGCATTCCGTCTTCTGATGTTGTCGTTCTAAAGTCTAGTTTTGATTATAACTCTGCAATAGGTGAACTTGAATCTTATATACAAAATGAAGGTTCGTTTGATTTTGATGCAATTATTGCCGTTAATGATGAACTTGCATTTGCCTGTATGGATTATTGTATTGATAGAGGATTGAAAATTCCCGAAGATGTTGCGGTTTGCGGTTATGATAATCTAAAAAGAAGTCTTTTTTCGTTTCCAACGCTTACAACAATAGACCAGAGGCTTTTTGAACAGGGCGAAACTGCTGTTACAAAATTGATGAAGATTATTGAAGGTCAGAAGCAGGATGAACTTGTAACAAAAATAAAAACGAAACTCATTGTCCGTGAATCTACTCATGATGAAAAAGCATTGGCTTGTGGTAAAGATACGGATGATGTTGAATATCAGAATTCTGATTACGAAAATTCAGAGCATTATTCTGCAACAATATGGTACAAAAAAAAGACTCAATTGCAGCAGCTTACGCGTTATTATACCGAAATGCAGGATGATATGACGCTTACTCAGCTTGAAAAGCGCCTTAATTCCGACTTAAAATTCTTTGGTATTACGGCTGGTGCTTTAGTTTTGTATAAAGAGCCGGTTCTTGCTTCCGTGCCGTTTGATTTCTTTGAATTGCCGGAAAAAGCGGATTTATTTTCTGCTTTTGATATGAGCAATAATTTTGACAGCAGTGGAAATAAAAATTTTCCTATAAGTTTTAATCCGAATGAAAGCATTCTTCCTAAACAGAATTTTATAGATTTTGACAGCCGTGGACTGTATGTAATGGCGGTTTATCATAATTCTGTTCAGTATGGGTATATGATTTTTAGACGCGGTGATTTTGAAGTAGAAATTTATGATATGCTTACAAAAATTTTCTCTTCTATGATTTCTGCCGTTTATAAATATACAATGGCTCAATCAGAACAGCTTAAAATTACTAAAAAATATAAAAGACTTAATGTCCTTTCTCATACAGATGAGCTTACAGGGCTTGCAAACCGACGTGGCCTTTATGATTTTGGCGAAAAGATGCTTGATTTTGCAAGGTCAATCAATCAGTCTGGAATAATAATTTATTCTGATATGGACGGACTTAAGACTATAAATGATACTTTCGGGCACGAAGCAGGGGACAGGGCAATCCTTGCTGAATCAATCATCTTAAAAGGAAATTTCCGTTCAAATGATGTTGTTGCTCGAATTGGCGGTGATGAATTTGCAATAATCTGTCCGGGATTAACGCCTTCTGCTTATGAAAAAATAAAACTCCAAATTTACGAAGACTGCAGAAAATGGACGGAAGATAACGGAAACGGTATTACGCTTGGAATAAGTCTTGGTTATGTTCAGTATCCGTCGGAAAAATCAGGGTATCAGATTACGCAGCTGCTTGCCGAAGCCGATAATTCACTTTATTTCGAAAAACGAAGCAAGAAAAAATCGAATTAATTCCAATCCCGCTGAATGTAAGTTGCTCTTGGGCGTGCTGTAATGTCAACGCGTCTGTTTTGAGCGCGACCTTCTTCTGTGTCGTTTGGAGCAATTGGCATTGTGCCGCCATAACCTTTGTATGTAAATAGTTTTTCGTTTAATCCTTCCTGAATAAGTTCGTTCATTACTGTTCGGGTTCGTTCAATGGAAAGATTGAGCTGTCCTGTAGGTTTTCCAACGTCGGCAGTATGACCTTCAACAAGAATTGTGTAGCTGTCGTCTGTAAGCAATGTTTTAAGGCTTTCTGCAATTGCCTTTATTCTTTTTTCTTCACCAGGAAGCATTTTTTCAGAATCTGGATAAAATTTGAGGTTAACCGAAAACAGAATTCCTGTAAGAGAATCGGAAATTTCGACATCCGGAATTTTGTTTTCGAAGAAATATTGTTTTATAATGCCGTATTTTACATAGTAAGAATCATCTTTTTCAGGAACGGAAACATCATAAATAAGATTTTCCTTATCCAACAGAATGACGATTTTTCCCTGTTTTATAAGTTCGCGGTTTTCTGGAACTGTAAGAATTTTTAATGCATCGCTGTGTTTTATAATAGGATCTGTTCTGTTGCGGCCGTAAACTTCAATTGCCCGTATATACAAAGGATCTTTTCCTATTCGGTTTTCGTAACGTGTCATTTCATCAGAAAAATCGTAGGAAACAACGCCATTTGTACGGATTATTTCAGGAAGGACCATGTTTTTTTCGTAAATAAGATGCATGTCTTCGTCCCAGATTTCAGGGAAGAAAGCCGCATTTACCTTGCTTGAAATATATTCACCATGAACGTGTAAACTTCCCCTTGCGTCTATGACTATTCCTGAAAATTTGCGTGACGGAACAGAATCAATTGGTTCGCGTGGAGGGTAAGCTGTGGAATGTCTTATAAGAAGTTTTCCAAGTTCATCAAGTTTTACGGTGTTCGAAGTGTTAAGGAATTTGCTGTCGCGTGTAAAAACGTCTGTTGTTTTGTGCCCGCCCATTATAAAATCGCTGACCTGATCCAGAGAAACAAGGTTGTCCATTACTTGATCTGCCATGTATGTTGCAGAATCTGCATACAGATAGAGCAGCGGCGGTTGTATAAGCTGAGGCATTTTTGTTTGAATTTCTGAAGAAGCCAGTTTTTTTCCGGACGGCATGGAAAGTTCAGATTTTTTTACGTCAAATGATATTTTTGAACGGAATGTCCTTGTAATCCAGTTTACTTCGCTTATAGATTCCAGATATGGTTCTTTTGCGTAAAGATTTGAAAAAATAGAGAATGCCGATAATAATACAAAAATGGTAATAAAATGATTTTTCATAACAGCTGTATTTTGTTTATCGGATTATTTATTGGGAATATAAATAGTTTTTCCGATACGCAGAATGCCGTTTTCCGAAATGCCGTTTAGTTCACAGATCGATTCAATCGAAACTCCAAAACGGCGCGAAATTGACCATAAAGAATCACCCTGAACAACTATGTATTTAAATGGAAATTCCATTGGCTGAATGCGTGTTAATGCTTCTTTTGCAGATTGTGCCATTCCTGTTGGAAGACGGATTTCTGATTTTTTTGAAGGATGCGTAAAACCTTTGTAAAAAGAAGGATTTAATTCCTTTAAGGTCTGCTGGTCTATTCTCATTTCCCGTGCAAGTTGCGAAATAGAATATGCTTTCGAAACCGTTACATAATCGAATACTGCATTGCGTTCGTTGTATAGCATGTCAAATTCTTCGTTGTGATTTGGCAGATTAATACCATAATATTCACTGTTTATGGCAAGGTCTGCAATTGCAAGCAGTTTTGGAATGTAATTTGCAGTTTGACTTGGAATAAGATTGTTATCTACAAGAGTCCAGAAATTTTTATTCTGAGCTTTTTTTAATGCTTTTGCCATGGCTCCGGCTCCGCAGTTATAAGCGGCAATTGCAATAAGCCAGTCATTAAACTGTCTGTAATTGTCATTTAGTTTTGAAAGTGCTGCATCTGTAGATTTCCATGGGTCCAGCCGTTCATCAACATAATCGTTAAGCGTCAAAAATGGTTTTACGCTGTTTTCCATGAACTGCCACATGCCTATTGCACCGCTCCTTGATTTTGCCGAAGTTTTGTAATTTGATTCTACAACCGGCAGGTATTCAAGAATTTCAGGCATATTGCGGTCGTTAATGGATTTTCGTACATAAAGCCTGTATGCAAGCGCCTGTTCAAGATATGTATTCAAAAGAGATGCCCATTTTTCCGAAAGATACATCTGCCTGAATTTTTCTACTTCGGGTCTGTTCATGCCTTCGTATGGCAGTTCAATGTATTCTGGTGCAGGAGGTGTGGTAGATGATGCCTTTTTATCAGAAGTTTCTGAGTTGTCTGTTTCTGTTTGTAATGCAGTTTGTGTATTTTCTGTTGAAGTTTCTGCGTTGTCTGTCTTTTCCTGCAATGCAGGTTGAGTGTTTTCGGTCGAAGTTTCCGCATTGATTATTTCTGCCGATAGCAAAGCTTGAGTGTCTTCCTCTGAAATTTCTTCTGTAATAATCTCTTCCGAAAAAGAAACAGGTTCGTTTTCTAAAACCTGTTCTTTTTCTGTTTCTGCGGAATGAATGTAGAAAGAAATTAATGTCAGTGTCAGGATAAAAAGTAAGTTTCTTTTATTGTTGAAGAAAAGTTTCGTTCGGTTCCGCATTTGTTTCTGCATTAGAGTTTATTTCCTATGTAGATTCCTGCCCATTCCCAGTTTCCGTTAATGTCAGGATCGAGAGGATAATTTACTTTTCTAAAATACAGATACCAGACTGAAACGTAAGTACTCCAGCCCCAGGTTCTTAAATATGCTTCGTTAGGATTTGAAGTTTCGTCGAGTTTTTCGTTGAATCTGATTGCATTTCCTCGCATCCAGTCTTTCATAGAAAATTCTTCCTGAAATTTTGCATCTGTTTCGTCCAAGTTCCATGCAACAGAAAAGAAATTAACTTTTGCTTTGTATTTATCCAGAGAACGCCAGTCGTAATTTCGGATTGCACGTTTTACGGCAGTTTCCAGTGCAGGCAGACTTTCAAATGTCCAGTCTTTAGAAGATTTACTGAAATCAACGAAATGACGTGCATTTTTGTAGGCATTCGGTTCACCCGGAATCTGAATGGTCGAAGCATCACTGCGTTTTAGGAATTGTTCGTATGTTTTTAAAGCCTTATCCCATTGATTGTCTTTTTCGTATTCCATGGCAAGCCTTAAATAAAGTTCCGTTGTGTTTATATTTTCATTAAATCTGTTTATAAGGTCGTTAAAATATTTTATCCGGTTTGCAGGTGTCTTACTGATTTGAATAAGGTTCTGCAGACACATAAAATGAATTGAATTGCCTTTTACAAGAAGATCAGGGCATTTTTGAAGAATTCTGTCAAAATAATATTCTGCTACCGGTTCTGCTCCTGTAGAAAGATATGAATAGGCAGTCATTAAAAGCCAGTAGGAGTTGTACATGTCATCAGGATGTTTTTCTACCCAGTCTGTAAGAAAAAGAATTACACCCTGATAATCTTTTACGGAAAGCAGGTTTGATGCAATCTGATTGATAATTGCATACTGCTGCTTTGAATCCAATTTGTCAGATTTCAGCAGTTCTTTAAGTTCGTATTGATTTTCTTCCATCTGGATTCTTTTTATTTGAGTGCCGTCAGTTTTGCAGGATGAAAAAAGCAAAAGCGAAGCAAGCAATAGAAAAAGAATTCTATTTTTTACTTTCATGGGAATAATCTAACATAGTGATTTGTTATTGTAAAGAATAAGTTTTTCGGTGTATTCTATAGTAATTATATAAGAGAGGTTTTGTATGAAAAAAGCCAGCATTCGTATTCTCGATTTTCTCTCCGTGTTCGGACTTTGTCTTGTAACTGTATTTATTGTTTTTGCTATCTGTTTTGCAGATACATTAAAACCTTTTGTTCTTTATGTTTTTCCTGTTGCGTGCATTGTTTTTGGAATTACATTGATTCTTCTTACTTTGTTTATTACTAAAAAAGCCTATCATATGTTTTTTGCACTTCTTGTCCTTTGTTTTGGCCTTGCAGGAATAATAGATCTTGTTTCTATGGAAACTTTTAAGATGAAGGAGTGGTGGCCGTTTTTTGGTATTGTTGCGGGATTAAGTCTGTTTGTAACAGGCTTGTATAAATATAAACATTTTAATTACGGATATTCTGTTCCTGCAATTTTTCTGTTTGTACTCGGCCTTTTGTTCATGCTTTTTTCTTTTAAGATTGTAAAAGTTTCTTTTAGAAAAATGGTTGTTATAAGCGGACCTGTTGTTGTCCTTTTGAGTGTGCTTAGTGCGGTTACGATTTATTATTTTCAGAAAAAACATAAGGAACTTTCTATTCAGAATGAAGAACCTGAAATTTTTGCCGATGAAGATTTAGTAAGTGTAGATTTAGAAAATCAGGATGACTAAGGAAGCGGAAACATAAAATGGTGAATGGAATTGCATAAGTGCAGGTTTAAAGACTTAAAGTCTTTTACGCAGAATACATTCAGATTTTTCCTCATTGCAGCTGTTCTTGAAACAGCAGTTATTCCGGCTTATTCTGCGTCTAAGAAAAAAAACAATTCCAAATCACAGACCAAAATTACAGCTTCTGCTCCTAAAAAATCAGAAACTGCGGAACAAACTGAAACTGAGTCTAAAACAGATAATTCTGTAGAAAATGATGAAAAAACAACAATCTCTCTTCCGTCTAAGCCTGTTGAAAAAAAACGTTCATTCTTTTATGGAATAAACGAACAGATTGTAATGGATGTCGAAAAAGGAACTCCAGAATCAATTCAAAAAGCAATGACTGCAATCCGAAAAAACGAAACGGATTATACCGTTCAAGAAAAAATTCTGATTCAGATTGCAACTGAAATTATGAAGCAGCTCTGGCCTTCTCAAAAAGTAAACTGGCAGACTTTTGAAGTAAACGAGGATAATTCATATACAGGTGCAATTACTTCTGCTAAAAACGGAATTTATGATTTTAATACCGGAAATACAGATTTCTTTACCATTCTTCTTCCAACGTTTGTTCTGCTAAATCCTAATGCAGCTATAAACGAAGCTGATGTTCTTTCTGATTATTATGCTGCATCTTTTGAAGCTCTTCAGAAAGCCGAAACAATGAATGCCGATTCTGTTCTTCCGCCTTATTTGATGGGTAAACTTTATGAACGGCAGGGAAAAAACGGAGAGGCATCGGCGTGCTACAGACAGGTTTATGAAAAAATTCCGCAGGTTCAGGAAGTTTATATTGCTTATGCAAGAGCTCTTTCGGCTTCCGGACAGTCTGATGAAGCGTATGCAATTTTAAAAGGAAAGATGGAAGGTCAGACAGCGAATAACCTTCAGTACTTAAAGCAGCTTGCTTATATTGCATTTCAGGAAGATAAGATTTTAGAGGCAGAAGAATATGTTGCCCGTGTTCTTCAGCAAACTCCAAATGATCTTGAATTTGTTTTGTTCCGTGCAAAGATACTTGTTAAGAAAAACGATTATATTCATGCGGTTTCTCTTCTTGATATGTATGCACGTCAGGATAATTCTTCAATAGATTATCTTTTACTTCGTGCAAAACTTCAGCTTGATTGGAGTAAAAATATTTCTGCTGCAAACGAAACTGTCGAAAAGGCCTTGCAGCTTTATCCTGGCAACGAAGAAGCACTTATGCTGGCTGCAAAAATTTCTTCTATTACTGATTCGCCTGTTGCAGGAAAATATGCAGATGAACTTGCTGCAAAAGTGCTTGAAATAAATCCAGAAAGCATTGAAGCTCGTGTTTATGCGCTCGATGGTCTTATGCAGAGAGAAAACTGGTCTGAAGCGTATGAAATCAGTAAGAAAATTGTTACGTCTGGAAAGGCCAGCGGAGATGTTGTTTTTGCACATGTAAAAAACTGTATTCAGCTGAATAAAAAATCTGAAGCACTTTCAATAGCCGAGACGGCATATAAAGAACATCCTGATGATGAAAAAATATGCCAGACATATATTTATGCAAATGCACAGGCAGGGCAGAGAGATGAAGCTCTTAAAATTATTGATGAAATGCTTGTGAATGCATCTCAGAAAATGAAGAGTTATCTGTATTTTCAAAGAAGTTATTTACAGTTTTCAGAAGATTTGAAGCTTGCCGATTTGCGTTCAAGTCTTACTCAGAATCCTAGAAACAGCGAAGCACTTCTATGCCTTTATGAAATATATTTTGATAAAAAAGACTATAAGAAGGCACAGTATTATCTGCGTCAGGTTGTTGCCATAAATCCTAACGATTCTTCTGTAAGAAAACTCAATGAAGCCCTTACGCAGCTGATGAAATAATTTCTAGACAGAAGAGCCTTTTAGTGATATTCTTGTTAGACTGATATTGATATCAGATTTTAAAAATTTAGGTGGAAAAATATGTCTTTTATCCCATTCTTAGAGGCAGGAACAGGTACTGCCGGAAGCGCATCAACTTCTGTTGGTATGCTTGGTACTATGGTTCCTTTCCTGCTTATATTCGTTATTTTTTATTTCTTCATGATTCGTCCGCAGAACAAAAAGCAGAAAGAAACAGAAGCAATGCTCAATGCATTAAAAAAAGGTGACAAAATCATCACTATAGGCGGTATTCATGGAACAATTTCTTCTGTTCATGAAAAAACAGTTATCGTAAAGGTTGATGATAATACAAAAATAGAATTCAACCGTTCTGCAATTTCTTCTGTTGAATTGACTGAAGAAGAAAAAGCAAAGCTCGCAGAAGCAAAGGCTTCAAAAAAATCTTTGGCAAAGAAAGCAAAGAATGAAACAGAAGCATCTGAGAGTGTTGCTGCAGAAGATACAGCTTCAAAAGAATAATCTTGAATCAAAAAAAAGAAAAGAATAAATATTTCAATAAAACGGAGTAAAAAATGAACAAACGAACACGTTTGGTGATTCTTCTTGCAATTCTTGCTATTTGTTTCGTTTTCCTCTGGCCTTCAATCTGTTGGTACGGAAGAACTCCTAAAGAAGTCCAGTCATTGGCTTTAGGCTCAACGGAAAATATCAAGGATTTTGCTACTGTAAAAGCAGCAGAAGATGTACGCAAAATTAAAGCTTTTGCCGCAAAAGATTCTTCGGCAAAATTGGATGAAGAGTATTCTTGGCTTGAAAAGGCTTCTGCCAGGAAATACAAGGAACTTGGAAAAAAAGCTCCTTCAGAAATGACTGTAAAAGATGTTATTTCTATCTACGACAGCGAAATGGAATTTATGAATGAAATTCAGGCTCGTTATCGTGATTCAATCCTGAAAGCAAAAAAATATTATGAAAATTCAGTAAAACTTGGTCTTGATTTGTCAGGTGGTATGAATGTTATCGTAAAGGCTGACCTTGATGCAGCACTTGCTTCTCAAGGTGATACAGTTTCTGCTGAAAATGCCGCTGACTTTAAAAAAGAAGCAATGGCAAATGCAATTGAAAACCTTTCAGGTCGTATCGATAAATTCGGTCTTACTTCTCCTGTAATCAGACAGCAGGGTGATGATAAAATCTATATCGAAATTCCTGGTGCAGCTCAGACAGATGCAATCAACACCCTTATCATGGGTAAGGGTATCTTGAATTTCCGCCTTGCTGATATGACAGCAACAGATTCTTTCAATGCTTATTACACACAGCATCCTGCAACAACTTTCAATGCTGCCGGCGAACTTATGGATCCAACTCTTATTCCTGAAGATTGCGAAGTTTTCGGTACTTACAAAAAAGATGATTACGGTCTTGATGAAAGAACAGGTTATCTTGTTGTAAAGAAGGAAATCGCTCTTGACGGACAGCACATAAAATCTGCTGAAGTTCGTGCAGATCAGTTTACAAATCAGCCGGAAGTTTGTTTCAATCTTGATACAGAAGGCGCTGAGATTTTCGGAACCTTTACATCAGCTCACGTAGGTGATGTTCTTGCAATCGTAAGCGATAATAAAGTTAAATCTTACGCTACAATCCGCGATGCAATCATGGGTGGAAGCGTTTCTCTTTCTGGTGGTTTCAGTGTTGAAGAAGCAGAAAATATCAAGAAGATTCTTCAGACAGCCTGGTTAAACGTTCCTCTTTCTGTAGAAAGTCAGCAGGTAATTGGTGCTTCTCTTGGAGAAACTGCAATTCATCAGGGTATAATGGCAATCATTCTTGGTTTGAGCCTTATCCTTGTATTTATGTTGATTTTCTATAAAGCATCTGGTATTAACGCTGTTGTTGCTCAGATTTTGAACCTCTATATAATGTTCTCAGTTCTTTCTGCTTTCAATCTTACACTTACACTTTCTTCAATTGCCGGTATGATTCTTACAATCGGTATGGCAGTTGATGCAAACGTTCTTGTATTTGAAAGAATTAAAGAGGAACTTCGTCTTGGTAAGAGTCGTCCTGTTGCAATTTCACTTGGTTTTGACAATGCATTCTGGGCAATTATGGACTCTAACATCACTACATTCATAGCTGCTATCTTCCTTAGCCAGCTTGGAACTGGTGCCGTTCAGGGCTTTGCAGTTTCCCTTGCTATTGGTGTTTGTTCATCTGTATTTACTGCTTTGTTTGTTTCACGCTTGATTTTCGACTTCGATACAGATGTTCTTCATGCCAAGAAAGTAAGTATTGGTTGGGGGTACTAAACAATGAAAAAGAGAATAAACTTTAATAAAGGCTTTTTGCCTTGTTCAATAATAAGCTGTGTAATCATCCTTTTTGGAATTGTTGGTTTCTTTGTAAAAGGTATCAATCTTGGTCTTGATTTTAAGCCAGGTCTTGTTGAAGAAGTTCGCGTTGCAGCTCCTGTTGCAGAAGTTACATATAATGGTACTGCAAAAGTTACTGTAGAACTTTCTTCTGGTCAGATGGATATAATTATTTCCGGTGTTGGTGCTGCAAACGAAACTCGTTCATTCAGTTTTGCTGAATATGCAGATGTTCAGTCTCTTGCAGATGCAGTTAATTCAATTGATGATTTGACTGTAAATGTAAAGAATGGTTCTTATGATTCAACAAAATTGTTCTTGAATTCTGCTGTTTCTACTCAGCTTTCAAAGAGTCCGCTTTTTATCTATCCTGCAGGAACTTCTGACATCACAACTGATGATTTGAGAGCTGCGCTTGGTGAAAACGGTATTTCAATTAAACAACTTGGTAACGGTGAAGATGCTTCTTATCAGATTCGTATGGGTGTAAATGCCGATACAGATCAGGCTTCTTTGCAGAATGATGTAAACGCAAAACTTTACGAAGCATTTGGAAAAGAGAATGTTGCAATTGTAAAGACTGACTTTATCGGTTCAAGCATGTCAAAATCAATTGCAAGAAAATCAATCCTTATGTTTATCTGTGTAGTTCTTCTTATCTGGGTTTATGCTGCAATTCGTTTCCACTGGGATTTTGCTCTTGGTTCGGTAATTGCTTTGATTCATGATACTTTAATCATGTTTACATTCATTACATGGACACAGATGGAATTTTCAACAACAGTTCTTGCTGCCGTTCTTACAATTGTAGGTTACTCAATCAACGCAACTGTAGTTATTCTTGACCGTCTCCGCTACAACCTTAAGATGATGAAAGAAGCAAAGACATTCAACGAACTTTTGAATCAGTCTTTGTCTGATACATTGCTTCGTTCAATTCTTACAACTGCAACTACTTTGATGGCTGTACTTGCTTTGTATATCTTCAATACAGGAAGTATTAAAGACTTCTCTCTTGCTTTGATTGTAGGTCTTTTGAGCGGTATGTATTCTTCAATCTTTATTTCAAGTGCATTCATCAGTGCTTGTAGAAAGAATTGGAAACCTGAATACGGTGTTCACCATTCTTTGAAATACGTTTCTGACGAAGAATAATCCTGAAACAATTAATCTGGATATAAAATTATCTTGATACGAACGGGCATTCTGAAAAGAGTGCCCGTTTTTTTTAGGGCTCGTGAGCCCGTGAAAATATGGAGCGAAACGGAATATTTTCA
>CAMOWQ010000062.1 GCA_946628495.1 uncultured Treponema sp.
GCAAGAAAATTTTCCATGCGCGCCCCTCTTGGAGCAAAAGGCGAAAACAAAAACTGATGTGCAAGTTCGCGTCCAGAAAAATTATCTTTAGAAGAACAAAGCATTCCTGTAATATAATCTATCCAGTAAATCCAACGTTCTTTTTGAGAAACATAACGACGCAGATTGAATGCAGTATAATCGTCTCCATTTTTTTCAGCCTGAACAGCTTTTTTAACGGCATTTTCACAGGAAAGCGAAAACAGTTTTTCAAGTCCCTGCTTAGAAAAAATTGAATAGAACAAATCGATATTCAAATCATACCAGCAGGCATTATGTCCTGTTTCCGTAAAAAACGATTTTAAGTATGCCCCTGACGGATAAGGAGAATTAAGCTGGACAAGGGGTGGAGTTATTATAATTACATCCATCTTTTACCGCCTATTATAATCCCGAAAGATCCTTTTTCCACCTTGCAATTGTCTGCAAAGCACTTATAGGTGTCATATTATCCAAATCCACAGAAAGAATCTCGGAAATAATAATTTCTTCATCACTGAAAAGTCCCGGAGTTCTGCATTCAGGTTCCGGTGCCTTTTTAGGAGGCTTTATATCAAGAACAACTTTATTTTCAGCAGAATTCTGAATCTGCTCAAGAATATCATTTGCACGATTAATAACAGGCTGAGGAATTCCTGCAAGACGGGCAACATGAACTCCATAAGAATTCTGAGTAATACCTTCCTTTATTTTTCGTAAAAATACGACAGTACCGGATTCTTCCCTTACGTCCATACAAAGCATTTTTATTGAAGGATGCTCCATGCGTGTAAGTTCATGATAATGCGTTGCAAAAAGCGTCTTACATTTTATTGTATCAAGCAGGTATTCCGAAACGGCACGGGCAATTGCAAGTCCGTCTTCTGTTGAAGTACCGCGTCCAACTTCATCCATTATTACAAGAGAACGTTTTGTAGCAGAATGAAGGATATTAGCAGTTTCCGTCATTTCAACAAGGAACGTAGATTCTCCCCGTGCAAGATTATCAGAAGCCCCTACCCTGCAGAAAATTCTATCCGCAATTCCAATACGGGCACTTTCGGCAGGTACAAATGAACCTGTCTGAGCAAGAAGCTGAATCAATGCATTCTGTCTTAAATAGGTACTTTTTCCTGCCATATTTGGTCCTGTAATCAGGCTGAAAGAAGGAATATCATCATCGTCTGCACTTGTCAGCAAATCGTTAGGAACAAATTCACCTGTTGCCATATGATTTTCAACAACAGGATGACGTCCGCCTTTTACTTCAAAATAACAGCTGTCTTCCATTTGCGGACACACCCATCGGTGAATGATTGCTGCCTGTGCAAGAGCCGTTTTTATATCTGTATCTGCAATTTCATCTGCAATCTGTAAAAGATATGGAACTTTCTGCATGATTCTTGAACGGACTTCAAGGAACAAATCCCTTTCAAGTTCAAGTATGCGTGTTTCAGATTCTTTTAATTCCTGTTCAAGTTCCTGAAGTCTTTGTGTAGTATAACGGTCGCCGTTTACCAAAGCCCTTCGCATAATAAAATGAGGAGGAACAGATGACAGTTTACCTTTTGATACTTCAATAAAATAACCCGCTGCATGATTATATTTTATTTTTAACGTTGAGATGCCTGTTTTTTCCCTTTCTTCGGTTTCGTACTCGGCAAGAACCTTATTAAAATTATCATGAATCTGCCTGTAGCGGTCCAATTCTTCCGACCAGCCCGGCCTTATTATGCCACCGTCCGTAAGCGAAGTTGCAGGTTCATCTAAAATTGCCCTGCCAATTAATTCTGCAATTTGAACTGCAGTTTCAGAAGAGATGAATGAAAAATCATAATCTTCAAGGTAAGACTTTATTTTTGTCCATCCTTCAAGGCTTACACGCAATGCCTGCAAATCTTTTGCATGAGCCCGTTCCATCGCAACTCTACCGGCAAGGCGTTCTACATCAAGAATCGGACTTAAATCATTACGAACTTTATCAAGAAGCTGTCGCTGTTTTACAAAAAGAGCAATTCCATCCTGTCTGTGTATAATCTGCTGCAAGTTTGTAAGCGGAAACTGAAGCCATGTTCGTAAAAGACGCTGTCCCATTGCAGTTTTAGTATAATTTACACATTCAAGAAGAGTATATTGAGAAGTTCCGTCCCGCAGATTTTCCGTTATTTCAAGATTTCTTCGGGAAGAATCATCCATCATAAGAAAATCTGAATCATGATAAACAGAAATCGAACTTATGTGAGGAACCTGAGTACTTGTTGTCTTATCAAGATAATCAAGCAGAAAACCAGCAGGAGCAACTTCGGGAGAATTTTCATCCAGGCCGAATGCATGAAGCGTAACGGTTTTAAACTGCTGCAGAAGTTTTTTATAAGAATACTCTGTATTAAAATCCCAGTCAGGATAATATGAAACTGAAATATATGGATATGAGGACAGAACGTTTTTTACAACATCATTATTTTTTAAGGACTGAGGAAGAAGGAATTCTCTTGGCGCACAACGACCTAATTCTTTTGCAAAATTTTCTGCCATCTTCGAAGCATTCCATGAAGTTGCCTTAAATGATGAAGTTGTAACGTCTATAAATGCAAAACCGCATTTTCCTTTTGAAATTGACATTGCCGCAAGATAATTTGCCCTGTTTCCGTCAAGATATTCTTCTTCTACAGCAGTTCCGGGAGTAATTATCTCTATAACCTTGCGTTCAGTTATGCCTTTACCGCCTTTTGGAATTTCTCCAACCTGTTCGCAAATTGCAATCTTTTTTCCAGAACGCAGTAACCGCGCAATATAAACTTTTGCGGCATGATACGGAATACCGCACATTTTCTGTCCGGCACGATGTGTAAGTGTAAGATTTAGCAGACGAGAAACTTCAACTGCATCATCATCAAACATTTCATAAAAATCACCAAGCCTGAAAAACAACACTTCATTCTTGTACTGTGCCTTTATGGAACGGTACTGCTGCATCATAGGGGTGAGGCATTCATTTTCGTCTGACATTATTATTCCTGATAAAAAACGTTAATTTTACAAACCAAGGTCTGAAATAACCTGTTCAGTGATATCAACAGAAGAACTATACCACAAAACTGCATTTGCATCCTGTAAACTTAAAATCATACTGTAGCCGCCGCTTTCTGCAATTCTTGACAGCGTATTGTAAAGTTTTTTGTAAAATTCATCTGAATTCTGCAAGGATTTTTGCAGAGATTCAAGTTCTACATTTTTTGCATTTGTATATTCTGTAAGATAGTCTTTTTTCTTTGTAATTTCAGCCTCTGTTCTTAAAGCTGCACTTTCATTACCGTTTTCTTCATATTCAAGCTTTTTTTTCTGAAGCTGTTTGAGTTCATCAGTTCTTTTATTGATTTCTTCCTGAAATTCAGTCTTTTTCTTTTCATAATTTCTGACTGGAGCAGAATTTCTGAAATATGCATTGTAAACTTTTGCAGTATCTACAACACCAAAACGCGTAATTTGCTGAGCAGTTAACTGTGAGCAAAAAACTGAACATAAAAAAATCAATCCTGTGCATACTAATAATTTGTTTTTCATTGTTTATAACCTGACCCTTAATGTACTTCAATAAATAAGCGCGATATAAATTTCAAAAAAGAAATGCAGCCCGCCTTTAAAACGACCGACTGCATTATATTTTAGCGATTAATGAGATTAAATGAAAGTGTAAAATTAAATGGAGATGCTGCCCATTTGAAACTTCCGTCTTCGTATCTGTAACGCCATGCAAAAATAAAGTTAATCGGGAAGTTAGGAATAAGGAAGCGTATTGACGGTCCAAAACTGAAGTAGAAATCACTTAATGAAAGATTTGTGAACATATCTTTTACAGTTGGTTTTACAACAGCTGCATCCCAGAATCCGCCCAAACCGATAATATTAGGAATTAAAGGCATTCTAAGTTCAAGTTTGTTACTCCACAAAGAAAGACCTTTTCCGTATGCCATCTTATATGCTTCAGTCCAGCCGCGTCCGTTAAACATACCGTCAACATAAAGTCTGTTTGAATCGCTGACTACAGTTCCTTCAACAGGGAAAATATTTGTTAAACCTGAATAAGCGGCAAGCACAAGCTTAAAGTTCCAGTTTTCGGTAACAGGAACATCTACAAGTTTAAGATAACCTTCAAGTTTAGTATCAGTTTTTAAGAAAAATTCTTTTTCAATAGGTTCCGGCAAAAGTCCAAACCATGCGACTCTCTGACTTGCAAACCAACCTTTAGAAGGATCATAACTCAAATCTCTGTGATCAAAAGAAAAACTTGAAAAGACTGAATTTACAACACCAAGTCTGTTTGCATAAAGCGAAAGACCAGTATCGACAGGTACATACAGATTTTCATCATATACATAACTGTTAATTGAATTGTTAAGTCCTAATGCAAGAGAAAGAATTGCATAATCTGTATACCATCTTTTTCCTACTGAAGAACCAAGAGTTGCATTATACCCTTCATACATCATGTAATAATAACGCTGCTGGAATGACATATCAGGAAGCCAGGTATCAAGCAACGTATAGGTTTTTGAATGAGAAAAAGAAAGGCTTTCCTGCAAAGAAATAGGAAGATTACCAATCCAGTTCTGAGAATATGTTAAATCGATTGACTGTTCCGAAGTTGAATAATTTGCGCCAAGAGAAACACTGCGGCCTTCTCCAAAGAGGTTTGAATTCTGAATACGTCCCTGAATTGAAATAGGCATTGTATCAGGATCTGCTACACCAGCAAAATTAATTCCAAGATTAAGGCTTGTTGTAGACTGATCTTCTACATTCCATACAAGGTCAACAAGATTCTGTTCAGAACCGGCCATTGGTTCCGGCACAACGTTTGCAAAATACTGAAGGTTATACAGATTTCGCATACCGCTTATAATTTTTTCTTTAGAGAAAATATCGCCGGGTTCTATAGGGATTTCGCGGCGTATAACATAATCCTTTGTTTTTGTATTACCTTTAATGATTACGTTTTCGATATGACTGCGGGCATGCTCAACAATAGTAAGGTCATACGAAACAATCTGACGCTCTGTATCTTTTACAGGAACAGGATAAAATTCATTGGTCATATAACCGTTTTCGTAATAAATACCGGTTAATGCCGAAATTCCTTCCTGAAATTTTGTAAGATTGAAAATTGAACCGGCATGAAGTTTCATACAGTCAAGGAGTTTTTCTGAAGAAAATACTTCGTTTCCTTTAACAGTAAGTCCACCGAATGTATACTGACTTCCTTCCTGAACAACAAAAGTAATTATAAGTTCCTTTCTGCTCTTTTCTTCATTTAATACTGAATCTATTTTTGCATCTATTACATCTGCATCTATATAACCACGATCTGCATAGTACTGAATGATTGTCTGCTTATCTTTTTCAAGGCTTGAATTCTGGAATGCACCGTCACGCAAGAAACCTACTTCCTTAAGTTCAAGCTTGCGTTTTAATGTTCGTTCAGATGCGATTGTATTTCCTGAAAACCTGATTTCGGTAATAACGGTATTCATACCTTCCGAAATATTGAATGTTACTTTGAGACCTTTTGCAGTCTCTTCTGTAGAATGGCTTACCCGTGAATTTGTATATCCTTTTGAAAGATAATAATCACGGATTGTTCGTTCTGCTACAAGCACCTTGCTTTCTACATAAACTTCAGATGCTTTAAGTTTTATCTGTTCCCTCAATTCACCGTTACGAATCTGTTTATTACCGGCAAACGTAATGGTATCGATTACAGGGCTTTCTTCAACCTGAAAAACAAGAAGAATATCGTTATTTTTTACGGATGCATGTTTTACATAAGGCACGATATCTACAAACAAATCAAGTGCATAAAGTCTGTCCAGAATATCCGTATATGTATCTTCAGAAAAAGTTACACCAATAAATCCGCTGGTAATACCCGTAAGTTCGGATTTTCGTACAGTTTTTAAGCCTTCAAAATCAATTGCGGCTATTTTTTCATTCCAAAACCACTCCCCTTCTTCTTCTACTGCCTCCTGAGCAAAAACAAAAGTAATTGACAGAGCACATACTACTAAGGCTGCAAGAAAATGGCGTATATCACGCATAAAAAACTCCTGATAAAACACGTTGTAAAATATTATGAGCGGGATTTAAAATTCCATTTTAAATTTCTCATACATCTTAAAAAGAAAGTTTCCACGAAAGGGTTACAGAAGAATTAGGCACAAACTGCCTTTGTATAAGGGCACTTACATCAGGAGCCATACTCCATCTTAAATTAGTGCTTGCCATGAGGTTTGTGTTTCCAAATGAAAAATTGTATGCAGGAAATTCAAATTCAACTCCAAATTCAGGAGTAAGGTTAATTCCCGAAAGAATTCCCGTATCTCTTTGATAATAACCGAAGTTACTGTCAACAGATACCATAGCATCCAGATACACTATATCACCGAAATACTTTCCGATATAAAGCGAAGCATTATCAAGAAGTCCCAGAGGATTCATTGTAAGCCCCGTATTACTCATACTCATAGAATAACTGTTCTGCAAAACATTCGTGCGTAGAGAAAATATATCAAAATTCAAAATATCCCGCAACTTGTTTTCGACGTTTCTTACCGCCACAGACTGAAGCATATAGTCGCCGGCAACAAAAAGCATGTCTGTTCCAGAATTAGTATCGCCTATTACAATTTGTCCAAGAAGAGCCCTGATTTCGTTTTCAGATTTTGAAGGAATTGAAGAAAAATGAGGTTCAAAATCCAAAAGCTGCTGTTTTTCTGCCGTCATTACAATGCGAACAGTCTGTCCTGCATCATCTTTTTCTCTTGTTTCGGCGCGAACAGTAACAATAGGATTCATAAGTTCATCAGGATTAAAATTAACGATTCCTTCGCGGATAAAGAAGTTTCTGTTCAAATATGAAACATCGCCCGATTTTATCTTTAAAAGTCCGTCTATCTGATAGATTTTTTCCTTCAAATCGACATCAACACCAAGTATTGTATTAGGAACAAAAACACAGCGCAAAAGAGGATCAAAATTCAACATTGCATGATTTCCAAGTTGAAGCGACAAATCTGTACGGATATTTATTCCACCCTCATCTTCCTGTGTATTTTCATCTTTATTACCAGTAACCATGCTTATAGAAGATTTTAGCACTGCATTTTCGCAGAACATCGAACCTGTAACATCGCAGATATTATCTTCAAAAAGAACTGCAAGATTACAGCGGACATCTCCAGTGGCAACAAAGTAAGGAGTAGTAAAAGTAACCGGAACCAAATCATTTTCAACAGTCTTAACATTAAAATCAATGTGTTCAAGACTCCATTTATTCAGATAAATAACAGCGTCCAGATTTACACGTTTTTTGCCTTTTACATAATATTTTGATTCAACAACATGAATTTCATTTCCATTGAAAATAAGCCTTGTCCTGTCGGTTGAAATTACATCAGGCACAAGAGTTGGCAAAGTTGCCTTTGGATTTGCAATAAGCAGCGCACCTTTAAAATCAGGTTCATCAAGGCTTCCCGTATAGGCAAGACTGCCCTGAAGAACGCCGCTCTGTACTTTTATAAATCCATCGTAATTAAAATAATCAAGCAGTTCTGGAAGATTTATTTTTAATCCCGAAAGCTTAAGGTCAACATTCTGCGAATTTATTTTTCCCTGTGCCTTTGCATTAAACAGATTTCCGCTTGCAATAGAAAAGTTCAAATCGCCGTCTTTGGTATATGTACCGTACGCACCAATATTATCAGAAGAAAAAAGCGAGAATGTATCGTTCATATACATAAGCACGACAGAAAAATCGACGCTCTTACGGACAAAAGAACCGTTCATACCTTTTGAAACGACACTGACGGTAAAAGAATCAGGCATGAATTTTCCGGGACGAACTAAAGCATCTGATACATTTATAGAAAGAGGAAGATTTACCTGCATTCCCATAACGTTCATTCCGGCAAGGACTTCAGCCTGCCCCGTAAAGTTTTCAAGCGAAAAATCGACGGAAACATCATCTATTCTGACACCGCCATAAGAAAGATTAAAGCCGTTTATTGAAACTTCACGGTCTTCCATAATGCCTGAACACGAAGCCGTAAGAAGAGAACCGCTCATAATCATAGAAAGTTTTTCCATATTCAGCGAAACATACGGATGCTCAGCGGTTCCCGTAACAAAAAGCGACATTGTAAGTTCATTATCATCATTTTTTACAGAAGAAAAACGGTTAAGACTGAAATGATTCACCTGAATCTGAGAATTAACATACAGAGAATCTTTTAATGATTTTAAATCGAAATTCAGGCCGTCTGGATTTGAAAAAGTTCCGTCCAGAGAAATCTGTTCATCTGAAAGAGGATTTTTTAGATTGAACACGATGCCTGCCGAATCAAACACATTACCGTTAAGGTTAAGATTGATATCTGCAAAACCTTCAAGGCTTGAAAATTTATCGGAATACGAAATTGAACGGAACTGTGCACCGTATTTTGTTGCATTGCCGGCAAGTCTGACACGCGGATTTGACGAAAAAAGGCTTCCTGTTTCTTCTGCTTCAAAACGTTTAAATGTAAGTTCAGGGCCTTCTTGTTTTGAATAACTGAAGGTTGTATCTGCCGACAAAGAAAGCGTTGCCTGTGATAATTGAACTGGAAGATTATCAAAAACTGCATGACCGTCAATTTTATTTTTTCCCAAACCAAAGCGCAAATCAAATCCATAACTGCCGGAAATATTAATCACTTCCGGTAAAATAGTACCAGTAAACTGATACGGTATAGACATGGCAGTCATATCACACGTAAAGAACAAATCAGAAGCACCCGGCATTCTGTCAATCATACACGAAGCATTAAGATTATATTTACCCGCTACAAAATTAAGCTGATTCAACTGAATTGTCTGCTCATTTCCGTTTGCAGAAAGCATGAGGGCAAGATTGTCAGATTGTGTATCAGCAATAAGAAAATACGGAACATTAAACGAAAGAGATTTTAAATCCGTAGAAAAATAACCATCACATGAAACAATGTACGGCTCAAGATATTTTTTTACAGAAGAAAACGAGCCAGCTTTATCAGAAGGAAGACAGAAAAGCGCAAAATCAGCAAGGCTGTCAGCATAAAAACCGTTTACAGAAGCACTTGTCTGCAAATATTTTGACGCAAAAAGATAACTGCCATCAAGAACAACCATACCAGGTTCATTCTGATCCATATGTGAATAATCATAAGCCTCAAGTCTGAAATCAATTGAATCATCAGCAGGAAGGAATGAAAACTGAACGGCTGTAAGTGCCTTTTCGCCAAGAAAAACCTGAGGTGAAAAAGCCATAAAACCACGGTCAAGAGGGTCAAAATAAATTTCTGTTGAAACCTCACCACCGCCCGGTATTCTGAACAAAGGAATTTCTACAAGACCGGAAAGCTGAAATGTCTTAAACAGATATTTTAAGTTCCCCGAAACAGAAAAATCCCTGCCATTAACATTAAGAGAAGTAAGGTTTATAGACTTATCATTTCCGTTTAATGAATAAGTTCCTTTTATATTTCCAAAATTATCCGCAGCATTTTTTGAATTCTGATTTCTAACTACGGTTCCGGAAGATTTATATGAAACCTTTTTTGTATTTAAATTATAAAATGCATCAGCGGTAAGTGTTGCAGAAAAATCTTTTAGGAAATCATAAACTGGAACAGATTTTTTTACAGTTACAGCCTGAGACAACGAAAGCTGTTCAGCAAGTATGGATGCGCTTATATTCGACGAATTAATATCATAAACGGCTTCGAAATTCAAAGGAAAAACAGACTGCACGGTAGACGCCTTTATTTTATCACCGTCATACCCGACCATAAGATTAACCCTATTCATTACAAAGCCAAAACCGTTCAATTTAGACACTTTTATAAGTGCAGATGCGTTTTCTATAGTTTCAGGCACAACCGCATCAATATTAATATTTCCAGAAATTTCATCTGTACTTCCTGCAATATTAAGTCCGACATTTCCTTCAGATGTAAGTTCAAAAACAGTTTTTCTTGCTGAATAATTCATGCTCAATTTCTTAAAAAAAGCATAAGCACTGAATTTTTCCTCATCATAATTCACCATGATATTTTTTAACACTATGGACTGAGGAACATAATTTTTTATAACAGAAAGATCTATTGCAGCGGAATTATCTTTTTTTTCTGTCGAAAGGACTTCCTTCAGCACAGAAGTCAATGCAGAAACTTCAATTTCAACTCCATCAACAAGAATATTACTGATTATTTCATCTATTCTGCCGTCAAAAGAAAGCAGTTTTTTCAGGCTGTACGAAACCTTTGATTTTCCAGCTGTAAGAAGCAGATTTCCGTATGAATCATAAAGTTCTATGTCATTAATATAAAAAGACGAAAGGATGGAAGGCGAAAAAGATGAATAACGGATTGTAAGCCCCGTTTTTTCCACAAGCATATTACTGAATGAATTAACACTGCGGCTTATACGTACATTCATACGGTCATAAACAGGTTTTACGAAGAGAGCCGCAACTGAAATGAGAAGAAAAAATATAGCAATGGCAAATAAATAAGGCAGTGATTTTTTTTTCATCAGCACTTTTATTTTATCAAAAAACTTATAAAATATACAGTTATAGATTATTAATCAGGCAGATAAAATATGAACGAAAATACAACTGAATGTAAAATTTTGAAGAATTTTTTTGTTTTTGAAGGCATAGACGGTTCAGGAACTTCGACTCAGCTTAAGCTCTTAAAAGAACAAGATAAATCGGGAAAACTCATAATAACGGCAGAACCGACAGGCGGTGAAACAGGCAGATTTTTAAGGCGTATGCTTGCAGGCGAATTTTCAGTATGCCCGCAGACAGCCGCATATCTTTTTGCTGCAGACAGATGCGAACACATTTACGGAAAAGACGGTATTATGGAACTTACAAAGCAGGGAAATATTGTTGTAAGCGACAGATATATTTTTTCAAGTCTGGCATATCAGTCTGTAAGCTGCGGAGAACTGCTTCCTAAGCTGCTTAATTCTACTTTTCCGCTTCCAGAAATTCTGTTCTATTTCTGCATTAATCCTGAAATTTCACTCGAAAGGGTTAATAAACGCGGAGAAGCAAAAGAAATTTACGAAAAGATTGACTATCAGAAAAAAACTGCGGCACTTTACGAAAGCGTAATTTCTCAATACGAAAAAGAATCCTTAAATTCATGCGACGGACAGAAAATGAAAATCGTAAGGATAGATGCAGAAAAAAGCATAGAAGAAATTGCATATATAATAAGAGGGGCAATCTACGGAGAACACGAATGTTAAGTTATCAGCACGCATATCATGCCGGAAACCATGCAGACATTCTTAAACACTGCATTCTTACCTTTGTTCTGAATCATCTGAACTCAAAGGATAAGCCTTACACATTTTATGATACGCATTCTGGAAGCGGAATTTATGACCTTTTAGATAACCGAAGCTGCAAAACAGGAGAAGCACAAAAAGGCATACTGCAACTGTTCCATTCAAACGAACAGAATATGCCCGAGCTTTTAACGCAATACCTGAAACTCACCTCTGTCTATCTTGAGCAGAATCTTTATCCGGGCTCGCCAGAAATTGAGCGTGCATTGATGAGAAGCAAAGACACCCTTATTCTTTCTGAACTGCATCCTCAGGAAATCGAAAACCTACGTGAAAACATGAAAAAGCACGCTTCACAAAAAGCAGACGAACCTTCTATTCAAATTCATAACAGAAACGGCTGGGAAATGCTGAAAGCTCTTACACCGCCAAAAACTGTAAGAGGTGCAGTTCTTATTGATCCAAGCTACGAAGAAGAAAAAGATTATAAAGATGCCGCAGAAACAATAATAAGCGTTAATAAAAAATGGTCTTCGGGAATTATTCTGTTATGGTACCCTCTTCTTGCATACCGCGAAAATATGATAGAAGGCATGCTTCAGAAAATCATGGACGGTGTAAGACAGAACAACAGGAATATAGAAATTTCACGGCATGAATTGAAAGTTTTCGATAAAAACGAACATGTAGAAAAAAAACTGGAAGAAGTGCTTGAAGACAGCAGCAAAAAAAATCCGCCCCGTTTATATGGAAGCGGCATTCTTGCAATTAACAGTCCGTGGAAACTAAAAGAAGAGGCAGATTCCGTTATTTCTTTTTATGAGAATGAAATACTTCCGAAAAAGCCTCTGTAATTTTTTCGAACAGTTTCTTAAAAAACAGGAATAACCTGTAAAAAAATCCGGGATTACGAAGTCTTTCAAGTCTTTTATAACCTTCAAGAAGTTCTTCATCGGTAAATTCCTTGCGCTGATTATTTTCTTCGATTTCCATTTCAAGCTGTTCAACTTCGGAAATACCGTCTATGACATTAGCATTAATATTAGTCCATCCAAGCTGAATTGCAGCCTGAAGTCTGCGCTCCCCTGCAATCAGTTCATAGCGAGAATTCAGGGTAATAGGATTAAGCAGGCCGTATAATCTCAAACTGTCTTTCAGGTCGTCAAGATTGCCTAAATCTTTCCTGACCCTTTTTTTGATTTTTATGTCCTTTATAGGTACAAGCATCGGCCGCCTCCTTCTGAATAAAATCTTAAATCAGAAAAGTTATTCCATCAAGTAATTATAATCATAATCATCAGGATTTAACGATTTAGATGGAACAGGATTTTCTATCAACTCGCCATAAGAATCTATAAGCTCCAGCCCTTCACTCTTATCTTCAGAAAAATCATAACCATCAGAAAGGAAATCAAGATTTAGCTTAAGCGGAGCACTCTTACTGTCAACATTAAGCCTTAATCCTGTTTTATACATTTCTTTTTCAAGACGACGGACAACTACAGAAGATACAGACTGACTTGAATGCACAGTACACAATTCTGTCGGTTGTGTTCCAACAAGGAACCACTGTGTCGTCTTATGGTCTCCGCAGGCTTCGGTAAGAATCTGACCGCTCTTAGAACAGACAGTACACTCTATTACACCTTCAAGAGGTTTTGTAAAATCTTTTAACGGAAGTTTTTCGTGAACTTTATCAAAATATTCACCCCATGCATAACCGGCAAGAGTTGCACCCGTAATATTCAAACCAAGAGACTGTCCAGGTCTGTCAAAACCAAACCAGAATGCAGCAGCATAATATGGCGTAATACCACAAGTCCAGGCATCTGCCCAGTTCTGAGTTGTACCAGTTTTACCACCCGCAGGCATTACATAACGGTTTCCGTTTTCATCCTTGTACTTAAAATGCCATTCCTGTGCATGAAGCGTTCCACCGTTATTTACAGTCTGCTCTAGCAGTTTAACCATAACGTATGCAGTCTGCGGTGAAATAACCTGTATCTTATCACCTTTTGCAGCCTGAGCTTTTCTTATATCGAGTTCAGGATTCAATATTACGTTTCCATTTTTATCTTCAACAGTTCTTATTGCAAATGGAGTAACTTCTTTTCCACCGTTTGCAAAAATTGCATAGGCACGGGCCATTTCTATAGGACGAACAGAACAAACACCAAGACCGATTGGATAACCAGGCACAAACGCGCGGGATGGAAGTTCTTCCTCAGAAATACCAAGCAGGGAAACGGCACGGTCAATGGCAGCTTCAAAACCGATACCGTCAAGGATTTTTAGAGACGGAACGTTCATAGAATGAATCAATGCATACCACAAAGAAACATTACCTTCCCATTCACCCCTAAAATTAAGAGGAATATAAGGTTTTCCATCAGCAGTGTGGAATACAACAGGTGTATCAGAAATCTGTGATGCAGCAGTAAATTTTCTTGAATCAATTGCAGCTGAATAATACAAAGGTTTGAACGTAGAACCAGGCTGAACTTTTGCCTGAACCGCACGTATAAACTGATTTTCCTGATCAAATTTACTACCACCGACAATTGCATCGATATAACCGTTTTCGTGATTAAGGGCAATCATAGTTCCTTCAATTGTCGTTTTTTCATCTTCCTGCTTAGAAATTGCAGTTGCCCTGTTTATTATATTCACTTTAAGCTTATCAGCCCCGCAAATCATTGACATAACATCAAGAACAGGATTTACGGAATTTACATAAGTTGAATTTGCAATCAGCTGAGCTCTCTGTTCGCCAACCTTAAGTTCCGGAATATCAAAAAGAAGGGAAAGCATTTCTGTCATAGGCACGTAAGTATTATATGCAATGCCCGATTTTACAGAATGTTCCTTTTTATATTTTGTATTTGCAATTGCAATGTATTTTTCCATTACATCCTGAGCAATCTGCTGATGTTCAAGATTAAGCGTTGTATTTACAGTAAAACCCGAAGTATATATATCATCAGAACCGTAAATCATATTACCAAGTTCTCGGCGTACATACTCACTGAACCATGGAGCTTTATCATCACGCATCATATATGCCGATGTCGACGTACGTGTATAATCAAAAGATGCCCAATAGGCTTCAAAAGATTCATCTGCCTGAGCCTGAGTTATATACCTTGCATTAACCATTGCATCAAGAACTGTCTGCTGCCTCTCCATTGCCCTGTTAGGATGATCAAAAGGATTATAAAAAGCAGGATTCGAAAGCTGAATTACAAGAATAGCAGCTTCAGCAGGCGTTATTTCTGTTGCACCATGTCCAAAATAATATTTAGAAGCAGCATTTACACCGTAAGTTCCGCCACCAAAATAAATTTTATTAAGATACAGTTCAAGAATTTCATTTTTTGAATAACGGCGTTCCATCTGAATTGCCCACCACAATTCATCAATCTTACGTTTGATTGACATTTCCGTTCGGTCACAATAAAGAGTTCCTGCAATCTGTTGTGTAAGAGTTGAACCACCACCAAGAGAACGGCCCGTAAGTTTACCGATGACAGCACGCATTACAGCCTTAAAACTAAATCCCTTATGAGAAAAGAAAAAACGGTCTTCGCGGGTAATAAGTGCATCTACAAGATGCTGCGGAAGTTTTTTGAAAGAGATTATTTCCCTTTTTTCATCAGAAGCAAATTCCGTAATAAGCTCTCCATTAAGGTCAAGAAGCTTTGTCGGAAGCGCCGTATCAAATTCCGAAATATATTCTGTATTCTTTATATTCTGAGTTTCGGAAAGTCCCCATCCCAAAGCAGCTCCGGTCATTATTGAAGACACAAAAAGCAGGGAAAGAAAAACTATTCCAGATTTCTTAACTTTCATCATAACTGAGATATTATACTTCAAAAGAATGTTTAATTCTAGTTATTCATAAAAAACTCCAGGGCAAACGCATTATAAACATGAATACACAAAAAATCGCTGCCAGTCAAAAAACAGATTTTCAAAATCGAGCGAATATTCGCTCTACATGCTTGAGTGCCCTGAAACTATTGAAGTTTGCCGCAAAAGCGGCAACGTATATAGTTACAAGGCAAACTGGCGTGTAGCAGGCGAGCCTGCGA
>CAMOWQ010000063.1 GCA_946628495.1 uncultured Treponema sp.
GAAAAAATGCGCAAATCACTTCTTGATATTCAGGAAAGAAGAAATAAATTTGCAATGGGTTTCAGCCATGATTTGAGAACTCCTGTTGCCGTTATAAAAGGTTACACGGAAGCACTCTTAGACGGAATTATTTCTGAAAAACAGGAAGTTGATGACACATTAATTCTCATAAAGGCAAAAACAGGGCAGCTTGAATCTATGATTGACTCGCTTATAAGCTTTATGAAAATTGATTACGACAATTTCCCCGGAAAAATGGCACCTGCTTCAATAAACGAATTATTCGATACTTTTTCGAAAGATGCAGAAATTTCGGGACGTGTATTCAAAAAGCGCATTTCAACTTCAAACGAACTTTCTCAGGATTTTAAAATTCCTATGGACAGACAGCTTGTGCTGCGTGCACTCGAAAATCTTTACATGAATGCGCTCAGATACACGGAAGACGGCGATTTCATTATGATTTCCGCTGAAAATGACACTAAAAACATTTATCTGAAAGTCTGCGATACAGGTATTGGTATTGAAAAACAGGATTTGAATAGAATTTTTGATATGTTCTACAGAGGAACGAATTCTCGCAGGGAAGAAGGCATGGGAATTGGGCTTTCGGTTGTCAAAAACATCATTGACATTCACAGCTGGAAAATTGAAGTTGAATCTGAACGACACATTGGAACATATTTTAAGATTATAATTCCAATTCCAGCACCCGAACAGGAATAAAAGCACTCGGAAATAACCGCCGTAAAAACGGCATTCCCCGCATTTTTAAAGCAGTTTTTCCAGAAAAAGATTTAACAAAAGACTTCCCTTCTCGTTCATTGCATAATAGTGATGATTTTTTATTATTTTTTCGTCTGCAAGGCCTTTTTCTTTCCATTCGTAAAACAAATCAAGAAATTTCTGCGGAACCGGTTCTGAAAAAGCCTGTTCGAAACAGGCAGAGTCTATCCCCTGCAGTTTACGTAGGCCCATCATAAAAAATTCAAACTCAGAATCTTTTTTATCTATATTTTCAACTGTATAAGGCATTTTTTCAAGAGTTTTTTCGGTTTTAAAAAAATCAGAGTCATCAAACCTACACCAGAAATTACAGTAACGCTCAATATCTTTTATACCAGTTTTTCTAACGGCAGTTCCGTCACAAAAATACACAGTTCCAGTCGCGCCAGATCCGGCTCCTAGATAATCTTTATGATTCCAATACGCAAGATTATGACTTGAATAAAAGCCTTCTCTGGCATAATTTGAAATTTCATAATGTTCAAAACTATTTTTTATAAGATATTCATTACCTAAAATCCACATTGAATCGGCGGCATTGAAATCATATTCAATTTCTTCTGAAAGGATTTTTTTTCCAAGAGGAGTTTCTTCCTCCACTACAAGCTGATACATTGAAATATGATGAGGATTTAATTCAACAGCTGTTTTCAAGCCTTCCATAAACGTTTCAGAAGTTTCATACGGTAAGCCTGAAATAAAATCAAACGAAAACTGACCTTTCCATTTTGCATTCAAAAGATTCATAGCAGAAATATTCTGAATTCTTGAACTCCGGCGTTTTACAAAAGAAAGACTTTTATCATTAAGAGACTGAATGCCAAGTGAAATTCTATTTATACCATTATTGCGAAACACAGAAAGAAGTTCTTCCGTCAAATCTCCAGGATTACATTCAACCGTAAATTCCTTTATATTTTCTATGGAAGTAAAATTATTGATGGTATTGCAAATCTGATTAAGTTCAACTTCAGAAAAAAGACTTGGAGTTCCGCCACCTATATAAACGCTGGAAATAACGGCCGACGGATTCTGCATAAAATACTGATTTAATTCAAACGACAATTCTTTCCGAAGGGCATCCACATATTTTTGCGGCACACCTAAAGATGAAACATTGCTGTAAAAATCACAATACGAACATCTTGAAATACAAAAAGGAACATGAATGTAAACTGCAATCTCTTTTTTATCTTCTTTATACAATTACAAACCTGTTAAAAAAAATTATTAGTCAAATCAATATTTTTTTATGCTTTTTAAAGGAAAATACGAAAATAAAGCCATTCCCTTTATATCATTTTTTGTTACTGCACCCCAAAGTCTTGAATCTTCACAGGACTTTCTGTTATCGCCAAGAACAAAATATTCATCATCTGCAAGTACAATTTCATCAAATGAACCTTTTACGCCAACCTCCCCGTCCCAATTAGCAGGAGGAATATAAAACGTTACATTGTAAGTTTTTTTTGTAATTTCAAACTCTGTAAGAAAATGTTTTTCACCTTCAGGTTTTATATAAAGAACATAATCGCGCATAAAAATTGTATCACCTGGCATACCGATAACACGACGAAGTTTTGGCGTAGTTCCCGGGAAATTCTGATTTTCGTTTATGAATATTTTTTGATAGGTAAAAAAACTAACCATCTTAACAAGCAGCTTATGAAACATGCCGTTTTCGGTATCTTTATAACGAGGCTGAAGCAGCACAACATCTCCGCGCTCAGGAAGTTTATGCAGCATGGAAACAAGAATTACAGAATGTTCCTGAACATCGGGAAGCATGGATTCAGAATTTTGTTTTACAGGAAAAAAAACATACGATAAAATCAGATTTATAAATAATATCAATAAAAGAGCAAAAAGCACGACAGAAAAAAACTTACGGCTTCTTTCCTTTTTCAATTGATATGAGTATTGCAAAAGTTTCTTATTCATGATTTTTGAATTTTATCACAAACAGTGATTACTTACAATAAGGACATATTTTTATCCGCATATGGTAACTTGCAAGCAAACAAACTATAATTTATAATGTAGATATTATGGCTGAAGAAAGAAAAATTATTGCAGAAAATAGAAAAGCAAGATTCAATTATTTCATCGAGGAAACATATGAATGTGGAATCGTTCTTGAAGGAACAGAAGTAAAATCCATGAAGAACGGAAACATTTCATTCCCTGACGCTTTTGCTGAAATAATTAACGGTGAAGTATGGGTGAAAAATTTCCACATTGCAGAATACTCATTTTCTTCAATTTTTAACCATAATCCTGACCGGCCTAAAAAACTTCTTCTTCACAAAGAGGAAATAAAAAGGCTTATCCGCAAAACAGAAGAAAAAGGCTACACTCTTATACCGATAGACTTCTACATAAAAAAAGGTCTTGTAAAAATGACGCTCGGAGTATGTAAAGGTAAAAAACTTTATGATAAACGGGCGACAATTAAAGAGCGTGATATCAACAGGGATATTCAGAGGGAATTTTCAAGAGAATTTAAATAATGAATAACACATACACTAAAGTATTATCATTTATTTTTCTTTCTCTTTTTTGCACCTGCAGTTTTAACAGACTGCAGGCACAGTCGTATACTTCACGAAATTTCGGCGTTGATTATTTTGGCATTCAGTCGGAAAACCTTGATTCAAACATGAAAAAAATGACCAGCGACCTTTACTTTACACAGCTTGGAGAATTTTCAAACCTTACAATAAATGACTGCAGAAACTCAGAATCATCTTTAGATCAGATTTCATACGATAATCACGGAGATTTTTCTTTACACGAACACAACCTTTTCTCTAATGAAAGACTGTCATTTTTTGCGCGCATAAAGAAAGACGAAGATTCTTCAAAATGGATTACATCTTTATTTTTAATAAACGGTGACAAAAAGGCTTCAATTTCCAAAGAATACGATTCTTTCTATAAAATTCTAATGGAACCAAAATCAGTTCTTCAGGAAAACATCAAGGAACTTTTAAAAAACGCATTTTCTGCCCCTGATTACAATGCACAGAATAACAAAAATAAAGATGAAGAAATCAGCACAGAAAAAAAGACAATTGTTTCAACAGAAGAATTATCAGGAACCTGGACCGGCGAAGATTTTATAGACAAAATAATAATAATGAGGGGCGGAAGAGGCTTTGTTATTTTTAAGAACGGTGCATCTATGAGCGTAAAAATTGAACTTTCTACCGTAAATGGAGCAGCTTCTCAAAAAAACATTATAATTACTCAGAATGGAAAATCAAATGCCTCTTTCTTTCCAAACCTTACACGTACAGTTGCATTATCGGCCGCAGTAAACGCACAACCGATTGAATGGAATCTTACACTAACAGATGAAAACACACTTTCAGGAAGCAAGAAAACCCTTATTGCAACCTCAGACGGTTCTTCTGCTGAACCGGGAACAGAACAGGTAATCTGGAAAAGAAAACTTTAAGCAGTATTAATTTATTTTTATACAGCCCTGTCTGATAACTTTTATTTCGTCATTTTCCATAGTTACAATTGTAGAAGGCACACTGCCCTTTCTGTCTCCGTCAAGAACAATAAGGTCTACTTCATTTTCAAATTCATTCACTATAGATTTTTCTTCATCAAGAACGGGAAAACCGCTTCTATTTACACTTGTTGAATAAACAGGATGCGGACATTCTTCAAGAATTGAACGAAGCCAGAAATCTCCGGGACATCTGAACGCAGTTGTATGAACACCGGAAGAAGAATCTTTCAATCTTTTATCATTTACAATTACTGTAAGAGGTCCAGGCCAGTAAGCAAGCAATTTCTCAGGGATTTTATCATCAGTATATAAAAAAATATCCGTTGGCTTTGCAATAAGCTGAATAAACGGTTTAGTTTCGCTGCGTCCCTTTATTTTCCGGATTTTTAAATCGGTGTGTAAATCAGGATTTGAGGATGCAGAAAAACCATAAACGGTATCAGTAGGTATAATAAGGATTTTTCCTTCATTTAAATAATCAATGCAGGTTGTTATAGATTTTTCATCAGATTTGCGGAATATCATAAATTGGGATTCCTTTTAAAAGAGGTGTATTTTGTTTTTTCTTAAAAGAAATATTGCCTTTGTTCAAATCGAATAAAAATATAAGCAGTGCAGACATAAAGAAAAAACACAATCCTGCCAGCTTGCAATATTTTTCAGGAACACATTCAATATCATGATGACGCATTACATTCCCGGTATTGTAAATGACTGTTTGAATTGGTTTGAGACCTGTTATTTTTACCAGTTTCTCTTCGTCACAAACATAATCAAGCTTACGGGCATATGCGGCAATAACATCCTTATCATCCCGTAACGCAGCATATTCCAGCCTTAACTCTTCATTGATATTTTCAATCTCAGAAGTATGGCGGCTTATCTGCATTTTCTGAAGCTCCATTTCTTTGTAACATCTGATACTGTTTTGACCTACAAGCATCGACATTCCTACATAAACGAAAACACCGATAAAAACCGAGGCCAAATATTTTATTCGATTCATAACTTTTTATATTATCGGCATAAGTTTTGTATTTTCTGAATTAAAAATATTTTCGGATTTAAAAATATGTGTTATACTGTTAAAAATATTTATAGAATTTTTCATATACGGACTATTTTTTATAAACAAAAATGCCGATATTTATAAAGTAATATCTTATTTATGAGAGGATTTAATGGATAATTTGACCGACGATACAAATGAACTTGACAGTTACGGTGTTTGGGTAAAACATTCTACCAACGATAGCGGAAACACTCCTGCTGATTCAGAAGATTTAGATTCTCTCGATTTGCCTGTACCAGAAGCAGCTGATGATTCCTTCGATACTGATTTTTCAGATATGTTCAAGGATGATTCACAGTTTTCTACAACTTCCGAACAGGATACTTTGGATGACGACCCTCTTTCAGAGACACTTACAGCAGATGAACTTGCAAATATAGCAACAACAAATGATTCCGAAACAATAGATCAACCTGCAGACGATTTGCCTTCAGATACAGATTTACCGGTTGATGTAGATATTTCAGATTCAGATGGACTTCCTGATTTTGACGCGATGACAGATTTTGATTCAATGAGTACGGAAGAAATTACGGATGATTCTTCAGATTCTACATTAACTGATGACGAACTGAACAATATCATGATTGATACAACTACAGTTCCTGCAGAAACAGACGAAGCAGCTTTTGAAAGCATTTCTGATGAAGACACCTTCAATACGACAGACTTCGAAACTGACTCATCTCAAAATGAAGAAATCGATATTGATATCAGCAATACAGATAGCAATACAACCGATAGTGACAGTAACAGTATCGAAGAAGAGATTTCTCTTGATGATTTTATGGACGAAGGATTCAGCGACGAATCTGTAGCAGCCGGAAATAACGGACATGGCGAAATGATGCCTCCATCATCTTCCGGCAGCGAAGAAGTATCTTTGGATGACTTCCTTGATGCAGGTGATGATTTTGGCTTGGACGAAATAAGCAATCCTTCAAAACCACAGGAAGAAGAATTTGTAGAAGACAAGCCTCTTGAAATGGAAATTGATTTTGACAAATCTGCTGAAACCGTAGAAATGGAAGATAATATTCAGGTTGAAACAACAGAAGATGATTCAGATGAAGACGAAGACTTTATTGAAGAAGACATTACTTCATCAGAAGCAGATTCTGAACCTTCAGTTTCAACATCTTCTACTTCAAGCAGCGACATAGGCGAAGAAGTTGATTTGTCCGACTTTGGAATTGATGCAGACGCAGAAGAAACAGCCGTAACTCAGGATGTTCAGGAAGCAAAGACAAAGGACAAGCAGGTTGACTATGATTTATTTGTAAAAGAAGACAATATGGCAGCAGCTCCTGTTGTAAACGAAATCAAATCAGAATCAACTGCTCAACAGTCTTCAGCAAATGAAAAAGACAACTCTACAGAACAATTCAGTCCAGCAGATAATGCTGATACATATAATTCTAATAATGTTAATACTGATGGAGAAAATGAATCTATGGATAGTGCTACAACATCAATTTTGCAGCAGATTGTTGCAGATTTATCAAGCTTAAAGAATGAAATAAATGACCTTAAAAATGATCTGGCAAATATAAAAAACAATCAGCCTGTTGCAGAAACAGTGCAGACTGCAGCAGTTCCTGATATTTCAGAAGAGACTGTTACAGAACCTGTAAGCGACATACCTGAAAATGCTGATACCATAGATGCTACAGACACAACAAATGAAGCAGATAATATAATCGAAGAAGATACTATAAACGAAGAAACTGCAATTGATACTTCTGAAATTGATATTCCAGAAGAAGTATCTGATAATTCCGGCGGATTCTTTGGTGATGACGATTCAGATGACACAATTGCCCTTTCCGGCGATGAACTTGACAACATCATGAATACAGCTGAATTCAATTCAATAGAAACTCCTTCTGAAACAGAAAACACAGACGAAACCGTAATTTCTGAAGAACCAGTTGAAATCAGTGATACTCTTGATTCAAGCAACACAATAGATTCTATCAATTCTACAGAAAATTTTGAGGCAGAACCTGTTGAAGAAGAGACAGCATTTACAGAAGATTCAATATCAGAAGACGAGATAACTGCTGAAGAAACTCTTGCAGTTGAAGATACAGACACAACAGAAGAAGTTTTTGGTTCAGTTGAGGAAGAAACTTTTGAACAGACCGATTCATTTGAAGATTTGCAATCAGAAGAACCTATAATCGATGAAACCGTAATGGAGGAACCTGTTATCGAAGAATCAGACATTTCTGAAACTTCACTCGATGAAACTCCTACTCTAACTGAAGAAACCTCATTCGAAGAAACTTTAACTGAAGATGATTCACCTTTAGCAGAAGATACGTCATCTTTAGCTGAAGATGCATCAACCGAAGAGATTTCAATTGAGGAACCTCTGACAGAAGAGACTGTAATTGAGGAAATTGCTGATGAACCTCTGACAGAAGAGACTGTAATTGAGGAAATTGCTGATGAACCTTTAACCGAAGAGTCAGTAGCCGAAGAAAATGCTATCGAAGATATTTCTCTCGAAGAGCCTGTAATTGAAACAGAAGAAATAAACAGCAACGAAACAGAAGTTGCAAATGATATAGATTCGGAAACAGCTTCTATAGAAGAACCTGCATTTGATGATATTTCTACATTTGCAGAAGAACCAATCGCCGAAGAAGAACTTTCTGCAGAACCAATTCTTGAAGAGCCAGAAACAATACCTGAATCTGAAGAAATCTCAGAAATTGCAACTGACGACATCACAGAATCTTCTGAAAACGATACAGAAACAGTTATTGAAGAATCTGTAGAAGAAACTCTTGCGGAACCAGAATTCGAAGAAACAGAAATTGCAGAAAATGATGAATTACTTGGTTCAGTTGAAGACATTACAGGTGCTGATGAAGAAAACGACAGTTCAGTTGATTATGATTTCTCAAATGACAATCTTGAAGAACCTGTTCTTGAAGACATTTCACTTTCAGATGAAAACGAAGAAGAAGAATTGCCGGAAGAGATTTCAATTCCAGTAGAAAGCAACGAGTCTATTATGGTTGATTCTTCTGAATCTGATTTTATGAGTTCAGTTTCTGACGTAACAGAAGAAGATCCTGATGCTACCGTTGAAATTTCCGAAGATAATGCTGCAGATGAAACAGTTGTTTCTGACCTTGAATCACAGGAAGCAGTTCCAGTAGAAGAAGAAATAACAGAAAATGATGCTGAACGTGCTGATCAGGAAGCATTTATTGAAGACACAATCATAGATGAACCTGAAGAACCTGTTACAGAAGAAACAGCCGTTGAAGAAGAACCTTTAAGCAATGAAACATTGATTGAAAATACTGCAAATGCATTTACTTCCGCTGCTAAACCAGCATCTACTGGTTCAGACGGAATTAATTCTGATTTGAAACAGGAAATCAAATCTGTACTTCTTTATATGGATCAGCTGCTTGAAAACCTTCCTGAAGAAAAAATAATTGAGTTTGCAAAATCAGACGAATTTGCAACTTATAAAAAATTGTTCAACGATTTAGGATTAGCATAAATGGGATTATTAAGCCATATTCAGGAAGAAGCTTATGACAAAGTTTCTTCTGAATTTTCGTTTTTTGATTTTATAAGTAACTCCCCTTTTCCACGCTGTATTATTTTGAAAAAAGATAATACAGCATATTGTGCAGGATTTTCTTATAATCTAGATGCCGATTCCATTTTCCGTTCAGTATCTACTGAAGATTTTTGGAACGGTTTAGTTCAAGAAAATGATAAATGGCTTATTTTTAATAAAAAGAATTCAATTTCCGACTTATATCAGTTTTTTTCAAAAGAAATAAAAGATTTAATTTCTGAAATTTATATTTATAAAGATTCTGCTACAGGAAATATCTTTCTGTTGATTTATAGTGAAAACGAAGAAAGAATAAATATTCAGAACAACAACGAATTCATAGAAAATTTAAAAAAATGTCTGGAATATAATCCTAAAATATCAAATCAGAAAAAAACATCTTTATCATTTGAAAGTTTTATATATCATTTTGATTTCAAAAATGCTATCAACAAAGAGATAAATGCTCAATGCCCTGACGGAAACCTTAAACTTTTATCGAAAACAATTTTTAATGAAATCTTTTTTAAGGCTTACAGGCTTTTTCCAAAACCGCACATCATTACTGTTGATACTTCTTTACTTACACTAAAATTTGAAATTTTTGCAAAAGAAAGAATTCCATTAGTTCTTGTTCAAAATCAATTTGAAACAGCTTTGGAAAATCTTATAAACAGAGAATTTCTGCAAGACATTAAAGCTGAATAATTTATGACCTCATCTCCAGTAAACACTGACCTTAATATTGAATTCATTTCATCAAAAAATGGAAGTCAAACTGTAAAAATAAACGGCATTTTTCTTCATTCTGCATATAATCCTCAAAGAGAGTCAGAATCTTTTGTAAACAACCTGTGCTTTCCAATAAAACCAGATTTCATTTTTATAACAGAACCTGGAATTTCATATACATTACCTTTAATAAAACAAAAATATCCTTTCTGCAAGATTATTACTTTAAGGTATAACAAGGCATTTGAGTCATTTAATTCAGATACATATTTTTCAATACCAGTTTATTCTGCACAAAATGAAAATGAACTTTCAAATATTCTTTTATCAAATTTCACAGAAATACAAATCATGTCATCTGTATTCATTTCATGGCAGCCTTCAGAAAAAAATTTTCAGGAACAATCAAGCATTACCTGGAAAGCAATACAAAATACCGTTACAAAAGCACGAACACTTTTAATTACACGCGGATTTTTTGAAAAACGCTGGCTAATAAATACATGTAATTTTCTAAAATACGGCACAAATTTTGTAAAAATAAATGATTCATATAATAATGACAAATCATTAGACTGCAGCACTCGTACGAAAAAGCCCGTAGTTATTGCAGGTTCAGGACCATCTTTAAAAAATGCAGTTGAAGTTCTACAAAAATTCAGGGCAAATTATTTTCTTATAGGAGTTTCCTCAGCAATAAATGCATTACATCACTATAATCTAACTCCTGATTTGTATCTTTCGAGCGATGGCGGCTGGTATGCAGGAAAACATCTTTCAAGTTTGAGCAAAAATAAAGATATTCCGCTTGCCCTTCCCGCTGAAGCTTTCTGTCAGAAAAACTTATTAACTGCGAAGGATACACCAATTCTTCCTCTTATATATTCTGACGGATTAAGCCGTAAACTGACATCTTTTAGCGGAATTAATTTTTTTGAAGCGGAACGAAATGGAACTGTTACAGGAACTGCATTCAAATTTGCGCAGTCAATTTTAAAAGATAAAACAATTCCTGTTTTTTTCTGCGGATTAGATTTGGCTTGTCAAAAAGGTTTTCAACACACAAGTCCTAATAATATAGAAAAGGAAAAGTATTTTTTTCAGAACAGATTAAATCCTCTTTCAAAAATGACAGTTCCGGGAGAATTTGGAAGCGAAAGTCTGAAAATTTATGAAGACTGGTTTAAAAATACAAAAACCGTAAATAAAACATACAGAATAATCACTAAAGCAAAAAATTCACTTGGAAACATAAAAGACATTACTCCGGATGAATTCGAAAATCTTATCAAAAATATGAATTATTCTGCTGCAGAAATAACTGATTTATTCATACTTCAGAACAATTGTATTTCTAAAAATGAAAGCTCTAAAAAAATTTTTGATTTTATAAATAACAACAGCATGAGTGATGAATGGATTGAAAATCTTTTTCCTATAGATTATGTAGCTTTGAAACATGCAAAAACAAGCGAAGAAGCCTGTGCAATAAAGAATAAAATTGATGAAAAAAACAATAAATTTTTACAGAAACTATTCCGAATCTTACAATAGCGATTTATGGAGACAAGATGGATTCGACTATTTACGATTCAATAATTCTTACAAAAACATCTGAAAAAATTCCGGTTTTAAAAAACGGACGTACAATTGAATCAAGATACAATCCTGAATCAGAAGCAGAAAAAACTATTACCTTAAATAAGCTATGCGAAACAGATAAAATATTACTTATTCTTGGAACAGGTTCAGGTATTTTAATTAAAGAAATTATAAAAAAATTTCCTGACGTTACAATAATAGCAGTTGAATATTCAATATCAGACATCAATTTTTTAAGACAGATTGAATCATTCAGCGAAATTTATTCAAATAAAAACGTTATTTTTTCAGACATACAATCAATACAGGAAAATCTTGTAAAATATTATAATCCCGCGCTTTACGGAAACCTTAAAATCATTCCAAATACTGCATGGATTGAAGAAGTTCGAAAGCAGGGAATAAATATTCAGGAACGAATTCAGGATGCAGTAAAAATCATATCGGCAGATTATTCGGTTCAGGCTCATTTTGGAAAAATATGGCAGAAAAATATTTTACTGAACCTGAAACTAGCATCAGACCTGCTGAATAATGCAGAAAAAAATTCCATTCAAAATATTCAAAATGAAAAAAAAGCCGTAATTATAGGTGCAGGCCCTTCTGTAGACAGTAAAATTGAATATTTAAAAAAAGAACGCAATAAACTGATTTTAATTTCTACCGATACGGCATTTCAGATTTTGACAAGAAACGGAATTGAACCGGATTTTGCAGTCAGTCTTGACGGTCAGCTCGTATCACAAAATCATTTTTATAACGCTCATTCATCTCATACAGTTTTTCTTCTAAGCCTTACATCGCAAAATTCAGCAGCTCGTAAAATAGTTTCATCAGGTAATAAAATTCAATTTTTTTCAACGTCCCATCCGCTTGAATTATTTGCAAAAAATAACGGATATAAGTTTCCTTCTTTTTATTCAGGAAGCGGAACTGTTACAATTGCAGCCCTTGATTTTGCCCTGCAGGCAGGATTTAAGAACCTGCAGATAATCGGTGCTGATTTTTCATACCACAACGGCAAGGCATACGCAAAAGGAACGTATCTTGACTCTCTTTATTCTTTAAATTCAAACCGCATACACACTTCTGAACATCAGTTTTGCAGCCTTATGTTCAGAACAGAACTTAAAACTGCTGATGAATCAAGTCTTTCTGAAAATAAAGAACATCAAAATAGAAATCTCTACCCTGCACAAAAAATATTTACAACACAAGTTCTTGAATCATACCGACATTCTCTGGAAAACTATCTTGAATTACAGGGCATACAGTTTACAAAAAACAATTTTGACTATGAATTAACCTGCTTAAAAAACAACAAGCTTGAATTATCCTGGAATTATAAAGCCGATTTTAATAAATTTAAGGATTCTGTCTGTAATACCCTAAAATCTTCAATTGAAAATAAAGATTTTCATGAAAATATATTTTTTGTTCTTCCATATATTGCATATTTAAGAACGAAAAATCAGAAAAAAGAATGCAATGTAGATTTTGAAAGCCTCATCAAACTTGCTTATACAAATATAGTAGGATATAATATATAATATGAAAAATAAAATTATAACTTATCTTGCAATAGTCATTTCCTTAATATTCATTGGTTCAGTTTTTTACCTTACATTCAACCTATATTCAGAATATTCCCACGGAGAAGAACGTACAAAACGTCAGTACGAACACATAGTTAATACAATAAAAGAAACGGAAGACATAAAAACACTTCAAAGAGCAATTGGCAATCTGAACAATTACAGTTCTATAGAAATAAAAAAAGACGGTGGAAAGATTTTTTCATACGGTGATATTCATAATGATTCTGAAAATGCATCTCAATCAAAAATGATAAAAAGTTTCGAATCTGATTTTGTAAACGCGAACGGTTCAAGAATTACAATAAATGCAAACCTTTATCTGCTAAAACCTGGAACGATTTTTTCAAAAGCACGCATTTCCTTTATAATAATTCTTGTTACAACTGCATTTACAGTACTTCTTATAATTTACATCACGATTATTGAAAAAGAAAAGTATACATTGCAGGAAGATTTTCAGTCAGATGATAAAAATGAAGCTAATTCAGAAAATGCAACAGATAATGAACCTTACGCTGATAACGAATACAATATAAAAGAAAATGCCGCTGTTTCTGTTTCAAACAGCAATTCCGATTCTGATTCGAATATAATTGATGAGAAAACAGAATCAAATGAAAGTCAGGAAAACACTACTGCTGAAACAGAAACGGAAAATCAGAATAAAGACATGGCAGCAGATTACGAAAAATCTGTCCAGGATGAAGATTCTTATCCGCCAGTAACAGTGCTTACGGAAAATAACAATTCAAATCTGTCTGAAAATACTCCATCGCAGGAACTTAACCTTTATTCAGATTTTACAGGTGTCGGTCTTGAAAAAAATCTTGAAGCGCGGGTAGAGACGGAACTTACAAGGGCAATTTCTTCTGAAAATGACCTTACACTTTTTATAATACGCATACCTGATACGGAACGCACGAGTACATTATGCAAGGAAATTGCAGACAAACTGGTTGAATCATTTATGTACAAGGATCTTGTTTTTGAATACGGAACAGACTGTTTTGCTGCAATTAAATTAAATACAAATCTTGACGAAGGCTTAAACTTTTCTGATGAACTAATACACGGTATTTCTGATATTCTTTTAAAAGAAAACAAAAGCTGCTATATAGGTTTGTCATCAAGGGCTCAAAGAATGGTGGCAGCAAAAAGGCTTATTACTGAAGCCTCAGAAGCTTTGGTTCATGCCCAGCAGGATCCAAATACACCTGTAACGGCATTCAGGGTAAATACAGAAAAATACATGAAATTAATCAGTCAGTAAAGGCTGAAATTCATCTCCAGTATTTATTTCAACTTCATTTTCATTATCAGAAGCGGACTGAACTTTTTCTTTTTGTTCTTCCTGTTCTTTCTGCTTGCGTTCCTCGAAAAGTCTGTCATACTGAGTATTGAATTTCTTTACATATTCACTTTCTGGAAATTTTTCCATAAGTGAATATATTGAAATACCGATATCTGCAAGATTTTCTTCATACAAAAACTGAATTGCTATGTAATTATCAAGATACGCTTCTATTTCAGGATACTTTTTTATTAATTCATCATAAATCTTCAGAGAAGCTTCCAGATTGCCCTGCATTGCAAGAATATATGCATACGCAGATTTTATAGTTGTATTTTCTTCATCACGCTGCAATATATTTTTAAACACTTCGGCAGCTTCATCCCAGGATTTATTGTAAACGTAAGTTTTTCCAAGCCTGTAATATACAGTCCAGTAATTTTCCTTACTTTCTAAGGCAAGTTTGTAATATTTTATTGCCTTATCATACTTTTCCTGACTGAAATATGTATCTGCAATTGAGATATAATCATCATAAAACTGAAATGCATTCTGATTCGCACCGCCAAGAGAAACACATGAAGAAAAAATCAAAAGGCATGCAAAAGCAGCAGCTAAAAACTTCAGTAGAATTCTGATACATCTTGAATTTTTATGCATATTCAGTCAGTACTCCGTTTTTATAAATTAACCAAGAACTATTTTTTCAATTTCATAGAGCTGAGATTTGTACAAGCCAGAAATATTGTGTCCATAATCTGCAATAAGCTGAATCATATTTCTAGGAGCATCTTTTGTATCGCAGCCATTCAAACGGTCACCTGCATCGCCAAGTCCTGGCATAATGTAAGCTTTTTCATTCATTACAGGGTCAAGCCAGAGCGTATAACATGTACAGTTTTCAAGAGCACGAGTAACGCGAATACTACCCTTTAATGTTGAAATTGTATTAAAGAATGCAATTGATTTAGGTTTTACACCCTGACTCTGCAAATATTTTACAACTGTTACAAGTGAACCGCCGGTTGCATTCATAGGATCTGCAAAAATCAAGTCTTTTCCGTCCAAATCTTCAAGATTAAAGAATGATTTATTCAAATCCATGATGTATTCCATATCAGCTTCATTCTTTGTATCGTTGCGGCTGATTTTAAAAAGCGCAAAAGGAGTCTTATATCCATGTGAAGAATATTCCTGAATTTCCTTTGACATAATCATACTTGGAAGAAGAGCACCACG
>CAMOWQ010000064.1 GCA_946628495.1 uncultured Treponema sp.
AAAGCTGCATTGTTGCTTTTGAAGAAAACCTTATTGAAATTACAGAATAAGCACCATTAAAGAACGCCGGATTTTTCACGGATTACTAGTCCGTATGTCCAAAAAAGCCGGATTTTGTGCATAATATTAAACTTAACACGAAACTTAACAAAAAACAAAACAACATAATACCATTGAAAACAAAATAATTGACAAACACCCAATGTATGTGTAGTATTATTTTATAGTATTTGCGTAAAGAAAATATATTCCAAGGTTTGAATCGTTCTGAAAATCCGTATGTCGTTGGTTCGATTCCAACCTGTGGCACGAAAAGCTTCTAACCTAGTTAGAAGCTTTTTTTTTGCCCAAAACCTTATTTTATAAGGATTTAGCAAAGCCATTTGTCTATTCTTTTGATGGTTAAGCCACCCATTTTAACTGAGTTTGGGAACTTAAAAATTCAAAGTTTAGGCAGGGATAACACCAAACTTAACATGAAACATAACAAAAAAAATTAATTTTTACATCTTAATGGCCTATAGTGCAAAAACGGTGCATTTTTAATGCAAAAAGAATGCATCATCTTCATCAAATATCCTAATCTAAAAACTGCCTCTTCTTATATTCTTTTGGCGAACAGCCTGACAATTTTTTGAAAGCGCGCAAAAAGTTTGAATAATCATTAAATCCGCATTCAAGGGCAATTTGGGTAAGATTCATATCTGTAAAAAGCAGTTCCTTTGCCCTAATAATCCGCTTGTTCAGAATGTATTCGTAAACGCCTTTGTTTGAATAATTGGCAAAGTCGTGCGAAAGTGAAGATTCGGACATATTGAACTGATTGCACAATTCTTTGAGAGAGAGATTTTCGGTGTAATGTTCATTTATGTAATGAAGAACTTTGTGCATCGTATTTTGAGAAAGATTTGCAGCTGAATTTAAAGCTGTGATTTTTGAACTATTTGAGTCAGTTGAATTGATTGAAAGATTTTTTTGCACGATTGAAAGAAGATGTAAAATTTTGGAGTAATCATCTAAAAGTGTGTCTGGGGATTTTTTTAGGGCAGATTTTTCGAGGGCTTGAATAAAATTTACAAAAATGTCTGCTTCATTATTCGAAAGTTCGCGGGCAAAGTTTTGTTTACGATTTGCTTCTTCCAAAGTGCGGTTCAAATCAATTTTATCAAACCCACATTTATTCAAAGTTTCGGGCGAAAGATAAAGCCAGGCACGCTGATAATCAACTAAGTCTCTGTCGCAAACAAGTCCGTGTATATGAAGCGGCGGAATTACAACAAGATGATTTGGCTTAAGTTCGAAAACCGTATCATCAACACAATAAAGCCTTCCTCCCTGAATGTGAAAATAAAATTCAAAATAATCGTGAACGTGAAGTCCCTGCGAATTGAGTCGGGGTGAATGTTCATAATGCGCCATAAAATCCATATCATTATAATAATGCAAGATTTACATAAAAACAAACAGAAAGTGCATAGTATTATGTCATATTTGCAAATAAACTAAAAATCATGGAGGCTATTTATGGCAGATTTTATTCTTTCGGCTTTTGCTGATGAAGCAGCTGGAACTTTGGATGAGCAGATAAAGGCTCTTGAAGAAGAAAATATATCATTAATTGAATTGCGTGGAGTTGACGGCAAAAATTGTGCAGACCTTACCGAAGATGACGCAAAAAAAATTGCAGAAAAACTTGCGGCTCATAAAATCGGGCTTTCGGCATTGGGATCGCCTTTTGGAAAAATTGGAATAACAGATGATTTTGCACCTCATCTTGAAAAATTTAAGGCAAGTTTGAAGGTGTGCAAGATTTTAAATTGTACAAAAATCCGTATGTTCAGTTTTTATATGCCTCAGAATGAAAAAACTTTACGTGGCGATTATTCAGACTACTGCGAAGAAGTTTTTGCCCGTCTTGAACAGATGCTGGACCTTGCAGAAAAAGAAGGAATTCTTCTGGTTCACGAAAATGAAAAAGGAATCTACGGCGATACTGATGTGCGTTGTATGGAGCTTTATAATCATTTTGGCGGCCGGCTTGGAATTGCTTTTGACCCTGCAAATTATGTTCAGTGTAATGTAAATCCAAAAAACGCGTATGAATTGCAAAAAGATACAATCACTTATTTTCACATGAAGGACGCGCTTTTTGCAGACGGCAGTGTAGTTTGTGTTGGTAATGGCGACGGTTCAGTTCCTTTTATTCTGGAAGATGTAAATAAATCTCGAAACGATAAAGTTATTCTTACAATTGAACCTCATCTTCATATTTTTAATGGATTGGAAAAACTTCAGAGCGAAGAAGTTCAGCATAAAGAAAGTTACCTAGATTCAAGAACAGCATTTCACGCGGCTTGTACGGCGGTAAAGAAGTACATTTTCTAAAGATTGGAACGCGGGAACTCACCGCAGGAGGTAAAATATGATTAAGATTGGAATAATTGGAGTTGGCGGAATTGCCAGCATGCATGTTGATAATATCATCACAGGAAAATGTCCGGGCCTTAAAATTGTGGCTATGGCAGATAGAAAAGAAGCAAGAAGAAAATGGGCTGCGGAAAAAGTTCCTGATGCAAAGATTTTTTCTGAAGGTGCAGACTTGATTAAAAGCGGTCTTTGCGAGGCAGTTTTGATTGCAGTTCCACATTATCAGCATCCTGAATTGACGATTATGGCTCTTCAAAATGGACTTCATGTTATGTGCGAAAAACCGGCTGGAGTTTATACGCTCCAAGTTCGCGAAATGATTGCCGAAGCAGACAAGCATCCCGAGCTCACTTTTGCCATGATGTTTAATCAGAGGACAAACTGCGTTTACCGAAAGATTAAGGAAATGGTAGAAAATAAAACAATCGGTGAATTAAAGAGAATCAACTGGATTGTTACTGACTGGTACAGAACTCAGTTTTATTATGATTCAGGTGAATGGCGTGCAACCTGGGCTGGAGAAGGCGGCGGTGTCTTGTTGAATCAGGATCCTCATCAGCTTGATTTGCTTCAGTGGATGTTTGGAATGCCGGTAAAAATTCATGCATTCTGCCACGAAGGAAAATGGCACGATATAGAAGTTGAAGATGATGTTACCGCTTATATGGAATTTGCAAACGGTGCGACAGGTGTTTTTGTAACAACAACCGGCGATGCTCCTGGAACAAATCGTCTGGAAGTTACCGGAACAAAAGGAAAAATTGTCTGCGATTATAATACGATTACTTTTACACGGCTTGCAAGTGATGAACGCGAATGGTGTAAAACTGCCAGAATTGGTTATAAAACTCCGGAACTTACAGTTGAAAAGGTAGAAACCGATGGCGAAAATCCACAGCACATTGGTGTTTTGAATGCCTTTGTAAAACACTTAGAAGATGGTACTCCACTTGTTGCTGACGGCCGCGAAGGAATAAACGAATTGATGATTTCAAATGCAATGTATCTTTCTTCATGGCTTGGACAGACCGTCAGCCTGCCAATTGATGAAGAGAAATTCTTAGAGATTTTGAACAAAAAACGTGCAACTTCAAGACATAAGGAAGATAAAGGCATTTCTATGAGTATTGAAGGAAGTTTTGGCGCAACTTCCCAATGGACACGAAAATAAAAGATATATAAAGGCCTTCGGGGAAGATGCCTCTGAAATTCCCCGAAGAATTTTATATTTGAAATACTTCTTTACTTGTTAAATAGCCTAAAATTCGAGTTTTGAAATTCAGTGACTGTATCAAAAAAAACGGCTTCCAGTCGTGAAAACAACTTATCGAAACCGCAGGCTAGCCTGCTACACGCATTTTGTGCTTGTAATTATATACGTTTGCTGCTTACACAGCAGCACAAAATGCGTGTTTTCGTAAGCCGTTTCACTCCTTCGCGTCGTTTTCTTACAATATCTGGAAATTTTCAAAACTCGAAATTGAAGCTAAATAAATATATAAAAAAAATAAACTCTTCAAAATCCTGTTTTATATTATAATTGTTCAGCTTACACATGAGGATAAGCTAAAAATTGCTTTCGCAATTTTCTTAACGCTTTTCAATAGAACACCGGTCGCCTAGCCGGGCGGCCTTACACATGAGGATAAGCTAAAAATTGCTTTCGCAATTTTCTTAACGCTTTCCAATAGAACACCGGCCTCCAGAGGCCTTACACATGAGGTAAACCTAAAAAATGCTTTCGCATTTTTTTTAACGGTTTGCTATAGAACACAGCCCGCCAGCGGGCTCTCACATGAGGTGCATTTTGTTTGAAACTGACGATTTTTATCAGATGCTTAAAATCACACCTGTAATAAAACTTACATGGAATGAAGTGATTTTTCTTGAAGATAAAACAGAGCTTTCTATTCTTTCTGAAAAAATTACAAAGTCTTTTTTCGAAAAAGGTATTATTGAACGCGGCGAAAAAGTTGAAGTGGGAGAGGCGAATTATAATATCAATTTAATAGAAAATCACAAGATTACTGCGGAAGAAATCTTTACTGCACTTGAAGAGTTTTCAAAACAAAACGGAATTGGTTTTATTGTGAATCACAGGGTACAGGAAGATTATTTTGATTTTGGACTTTTTCTTCAGCTTGGTGATGTGCATTTTCACCCGGAAGTGATTTTAGATGGAAAACGGCTTGTCAATGATTTTCAGAACAAAAACTTGAATCGTTTCTGCTTTGATCTTATTCACGGGTTTCTTGTTGATTGCGCACAAAGCGATAAAACTTTAGTAGAAGAAGTAAAAGCTCATCGTGAAGGTCTTGATTACTGGGCACAGTTTTCTGATGAAGAACTTATAAAAAAAGGACTTGTCTCTTATGAGCAGATTGAAAAAACGATTTGTAACGGGATGCTTGTCTTTCTAGGTAAATATTTTCAGATGTCCTATAACGTCGATGTCATTTACGGTATGACAAAAGATGATTACGACGGCATAAAACAGGATGTGCGCGAGAAAATTTGTAAAAGATTTTAATTTTCTTTTAGTTTTAGTGGATTTATTTTTTTTTATAATTAAAGTTGGGGAATTTATTTAATCTTCATTATTTTTCAAGATAAGGAGTATATAAAATGGCAGAAACAATTTTAAAAGGACCTGAAAGTGAAGTTCTTTCACAACTGGTTTCATTATCGGGAGCAATTGTGGAGATTTGGACAGAAGAAAAAGACAAGTCTCAGAGGCTCGCAGCAAAAACGGAAAATTTGGAATTGAACTTCGTCTTATGAACAGCAAAGTAAAAAACTGGGAAAAAGCTCTTCAAATATTAAGATAATGCCTGTAGAAACTGTTAAATGTTCAGTCGGTGAATTTACTCTTTAAAAGATAATAGCTACTTAGTTGTTTCTTATCTCTGATTTATGCTATAATTTTTTAGTTTAGACTTCTGCCGGTATTATGTCTTAATTTTACTGCAGAATAAAAAAAGGAGTATTTTTATGGATTTGATTTACGGAATCAAGGACAAGCCTAGTTTCGGTAAAGTGGTTTTATTTTCCTTGCAGCAGCTTCTTGCCATTATGGCAGCGACAATTGCCGTTCCTGCAATTATAGGTAACGGACTTACAGCTTCTGCTGCACTTTTTGGTGCAGGTGTAGGAACTTTCGTTTACCTGCTTTTTACTAAAAGTTCAAGCCCTGTTTTCCTTGGCAGCTCATTTGCATTTATCGGTTCTATGCTCAGCGCATTTGCCGGTGCAGCTTCCGTTCAGGTTGGTTACTGGGGACTTATAATCGGTGCCCTTATGGCTGGTTTCGTTTACATCATCATTGCTGTTGCTGTAAAAATCTTCGGTGTAAAATGGATTGATGTTATTATGCCTCCTGTAATTATCGGACCTACCGTTTCAATTATCGGTCTTGCTCTTTCTTCAAATGCAGTTGGAGATCTTATGAAATCAAATATTGCAGGCGGAAACGAAAAAATTGCTCTTTTGTGCGGTTTATTCACTCTTGCAGTAACAATGCTCTGTTCAACTTATGGTAAAAAAATCGGAAAATTAATTCCTTTCATCATTGGAATTCTTGGCGGATATGTACTTGCTTCTATCTTTGCTTTAATTGGTACTGCTGCTGATATTCCTGCTCTTGTTGTAATTGATTATAGTGCTTTCAAATCTGTAAAAGGTTTCTTCGCTCTTCCAAAATTCACATTCCTTCTTGGTGGAACAGACGGTCTTAAAGGTATTACAGGAACTTATCTTCTTACAATTTTTGCTGCTTATGTTCCTGTTGCTTTTGTAGTATTTGCAGAACATCTTGCAGACCATAAAAACCTTTCTACTATTGTTGGTAAAGATTTGTTAAAGGAACCTGGTCTTACAAGAACTCTTCTTGGAGACGGTGTAGGCACAATGGTTTCTACATTGTTCGGTGGCTGTCCTAATACAACATACGGTGAATCAATCGGTTGTGTAGCAATTACAAGAAATGCTTCTACAGTTTCTATCTGGGGCTGTGCATGTCTTTGTATCATCGTTTCTTTGATTTCACCTCTTGTTGCTTTCCTTGAAACAATTCCTTCTTGTGTAATGGGCGGTGTCTGCATTGCACTTTACGGATTTATTGCAGTTTCTGGTTTCAAGATGTTCCAGCAGGTTGATTTGAACAAAAACAAAAATCTTTTCGTTGCTTCTGTAATTTTCATTACTGGTGTAGGCGGAATGGTTGTAAGTTTCGGTTCAGTTCAGATTCGTACTGTAGCTTGTGCACTTATTCTTGGTATTCTTACAAACATTATGCTTTCTAAAGAAAAAGCTGAATAATATTTTTTTACGTCCGCAGTGTCTTTTTTTTATGATGCTGCGGATTTTTTTTTAATTTGGAGGTCTTATGTCAAATTTAAGTGATTATCTGGAATGGCGTGGCGATTTGAGTTTTGAACAGAGTCCGTTTAATAAATGTGATGCGCTTCTTTTTTCTCTTGTTTCGTATATTGATTTTAAGGAAATTGTGCCTGAATCGGTTTCTGAAAAAATAAAATGGTCTTCGGCTGCCGAAAAACTTACAGCTCTTTCTGATTTTGAACAGAGAAAGCAGCTTGGACAGATGATTAATGATAATACGGTTGACATTTTTCTAAAGGCTTCCCGTTATCCAAGATTCAACAATCTTTTTATTTCAAAATACGAAGCAATTCTTGATGAAGAAAAAAAAGAACAGTTCAGTGCTGTTACCATTGATGTAGGAAAAACTGCCTGCGTTGTATTCCGCGGTACTGATGATACTCTTGTCGGCTGGCATGAAGATTTTAATCTTGTTAATCTTGATGCAATTCCTTCTCAGGTAGATGCCGACCGTTATTTTTCAGAAGTATGTGCATATCAGAAAAAATCTCGCGGCAATATTGTTATAATCGGTCATTCAAAAGGCGGACATCTTGCGGTTGATACTGCAAAGAGGGCAGAAAAGTCATATAAAAAACTTATACAGGATGTTTATAATTTTGACGGGCCTGGTTTTCCTAAGGAATATTTTGAGCAGCGTGAATATCTTGCTGTTGCTCCTAAAATCCATTCTTTTTATCCAGAATTTTCCATTGTCGGTATGATTTTTGAACATACTGATGGCTATGAAATTGTAAAAAGCAGCGAACTTGCTGTAATGCAGCATGATCCGTTGAGCTGGCAGATAAAAGCGGCTTCCTTTGAAAATGCAGATTCATTCCGGGATGAAAGTATTTTCTTCTATAATGCATTGAACGGATGGATTGCTCGTCTGGATACGGAACAGAGAAAATCTCTTGTTGAATCTCTGTTTTCTGTTCTTTATGCTTCTGGTGCAAAGACAAATACAGATTTGGATCACGACAAGCTTTCTAATATGAGGCGTATGCTGTCTGCGTATATGGAACTGGATTCTGACACAAAAGTCGAAATTCACAAAATCATAATGCTTCTTAAGCAGTCGGTTAAGGTAACGTTACCAATGTTCAATCTGTTCAGTTTTGCTGATTAAAAAAAGTATAAAATAAATTGCAGATAAAGCTTTAGAATATTATAATTCTTAGTATGAATGATAAAACAATTGCATCGACATCTCCTGTCGGAAAACATCTTTCGGCTATAGGAGATACAAAAGCAGCCTCTTATCTTGTTTTTAATAAAAAGAAGATTGAGCTTGTTGCTAAAATTAAAATTGGTCGCGATACAGACAACGACATCATCGTAGACAATAATCTTGCAAGCCGGCATCATGCTGTAATCCAGAAAATTAAGGATGCTTATTTTCTGAAAGATGCAGGCAGTACAAACGGAACTTTTCTTAATGGTGTAAAAATTCCTGCGGAAAAATACGTTAAGCTCAAGAGCGGGGATAAAATTACAATCGGGAATATGAGCCTTGTCATTGCCTGAAAATTCGTCCTACGATTCTGTAAAAAATTTTTTATGTTCCTCACAACTGCCTTCGCACGATGTTCTTTTTGAACTTACGGAGGCAGTTTCTACGCTTCTTGAAGAAGAATTGACGGTTTATCGACCGGCAGATTCAAGGGGAATGCCTGGCGGGCTTTTGGATTTCCGCACCTCGTTTACCCAAACTGCAGTTCCTCTTCCCGTTATAGTGCTTCCAGACCTTCATGCACGACCGTTATTTCTTTTGAATGTTCTTGATTATACGCTTCCTTCTGATTTTACAGGTGAAGATTCAATTACTGTATTCGAAGCGTTGCAGAAGAACCTTGTTAATGTAATATGCGTAGGAGATGCCCTTCATTCTGAATATCAGACTCGCGAACGCTGGCATGCAATTAATGCAGAATTTGAAGCTGATATTTCTACAGGACCTGCAATGACTGCCGAAATGCATGACGGACTTTGTCTTGTGTGTGCCATATTAAAACTAAAGCTCCTTTTTCCTGAAAATTTTCATTTTTTAAAGGGAAATCACGAAAATATATTGAATAAGACAGGTGGTGGAGATTACAGTTTTTATAAATTTGCGGATGAAAGTTATATGTGCTGTCAGTTCATACAGGATTATTACGGAGATGATATAGTTCATCTTTTGTCTTGTGTGGAAGATTTTCTTCCCCTGATTGCAGTAACAGATAATATTGTTGTTTCTCATGCTGAACCGTATTGTGAATTTTCGCGCGAAGAACTTATTAATGCAAGGTGTGATGACGGACAGGTTATAGAATGCCTTACATGGACTCAGAATGATTCGGCTCAGCAGGGCAGTGTACAGGCTATAATAAAAAATCTTTGCGGTAATGATGAAGGTTATACTTATCTTGCGGGGCACAGGCCTGTTGTTGGAAATTATAGAAAATGGTATGGAGAATTATTCATTCAAATTCATAATCCTGCAAAACAGAATATAGCACTTGTTTATAAAGACAAGAAATTTAATCCTGAAAGTGATATAGTAAGTGTTATAAAAAATAATGATGATATTGAAAATAGTGAGTATATTTAAAATATTGAATAGCAAAAAAAATTGTAAATAATAAAAAGTTTGTTTCAGGGAGGAAAAATGAGCGACGAGTTTCCGCCATTCATTGGCAAATATAAAATACTTGGAATCATAGCTAAAGGAGGCATGGGAGTTGTTTATAAGGCTATTCATCCTTCCTTAAAAAGATATATCGTAATCAAGCAGTTAAAGAGCCGCGGTAAAAATGTAAATGCAGAACGTTTTAAAAAAGAAGCTCAGATTCTTCTTGATATGCACAGTCCTTACATCATTCATCTTTTTGATTATTTTACAGAAGCCGGATTCCGCTATATTGTTGAAGAACTTGTTGACGGCGAAGCTTTAGATAAGACTATAAAAAAGCAGATGGTGCTTCCAGTTCCTGTTGCAATGCTTATTATGCAGGATGCCTGTTATGCTCTGAAACATGCCCATTCAAAAGATATAATTCATCGTGATATAAAACCAGGCAATATTCTTATTTCTCGCCGTGGAGAAATAAAACTTGCTGATTTTGGAATTGCAACCGATTCAGAAGAGGATAATCTTACACAGACAAGTACTGCTCTTGGAACCCCGGCCTATATGCCTCCTGAACAGTATGAAGACAGTGCTCATGTCGATTTCCGTGCAGATATTTATGCCCTGGGAATTATGCTGTATGAAATGCTTACCGGAACAAAGCCTTATCCGGGAGAATTTTCGCTTGAAACATTTAAAATCATAAAAAAAGGCAAATATATAAATCCGCGAAAACTTAACCGCGAAATTCCGCGTGAAATCTGTTCCCTTATAAGAAAAATGACACGTCCAAATCCGGCAAGGCGTTATAAAAATATTGATGGCGTTATCCGTGTCGTAAAAAAATATCTTTCTCATTATGATACACATGAAATCCGCATTCAGGTTGCAAGATGTGCAGCTTCTGCAAAACGCTATGAATTCCTTACTATTGAGCCTAAAGATAAAGTCATACGTCGTGTAAAACGTATTGTGTTTTCTGCCGCTTGTGTTGCCGGAATCTTTTTATGTGCATGGAAATCAGGATTAATACACCGTTATGTTTTGTCTTCGATATATACTCCTGTTGGACTTCAAATGGTAATGCCAAAAACGCTTTCTAATAGTCCTGACTTACCTATAAAGGCATTCTTTTTCGAAAATGACGGTAAAGCACTTCCAGAAGTAAGGGGGTCTGAACGGGTTCTTGCGGTTCAGGGCAGCAGGCTTTCTGAAAAAATACATGCAACGATTTTCAGACAGGTGCAGACAGTTTCTTCATCAGATAAGAATAATGTTTATACAATGAGCGAGGTTTTTCTTAAAAAAGGTGATTACAGAATAAAGGTTGTTGTTGGTCCTTATGTATGGTGGAAATCTTTTTCTGTTAATGATAAGGAACTTCTTTTGCAGTGTGATTTCTTAAAAAATATAAAACGAAATCTTACAATCAGACCTTATTCTTTTGATTATGAAACAGGACAGGATTTAAGCGATAAAAGCAGTTTTTATGTTCTGTATAATAATAACTGGGTTGATTTAACGGGTATAAATCCATATCTTATTGAATCAGGTACCGTCTGGAAGATAAAATGCTGTTGCGACGGATATGAAGATGAAATTTTTTCACTTCTAATAGACTGGTTTCAGGACGAAGTGATGATTTCCGCATCGCTAAGAAAAGACGTGAGCAAGGTGAATTAATATGAATTTAAACGATATGCGCCGTAATGCTTATCAAAATGCGGCCGGTAAAAAAGATGATGCAGCTGGAAAAGAAATAAAGCCGTTTGTTCCTAAAGCCTTTATAAAGAGTTCTGAGCTTTCTTCAGATTTAATGAGCGGTAAAAAAACGGTTTCTGATGCAAAAACGTTTCAGCCATTTGATTCACAAAATATAAAGTCTAAAAAAAATGATTTGCAGCCTCCTGTTGACAATCATGCAAAGCTTGATGAAGCAGCTACGTATTTAAAATCTGGCGGACTTGTAAAAGTACCTGTAAAAGAGCCTCAGAAAGACGGCAGCGATTCTGTATACAGACGTGTTGCAAAATTTCTGCTGCTTATAGGTGAAAATGAAGCTGCAAAAATACTTCCTCATCTTTCGGAAGAACAGATTGACAGAATTATACCGGAAATTGCTTCTATAAGGACTGTAAGCAAAGAAGAGGCAGCTGTTATCCTTGAAGAGTTTAATGCCCTTTTGGAACAGGCAAAACAGTCTGGCGGCGTTGAAACTGCACGTGAAATGCTTGAGAAGGCATACGGAAAAAGACGTGCCGACGAAATGATAAAAAAGGCAATGCCTTTGGAAGGAAAAAAGCCTTTTGATTATTTGAACGATGCTGACAGCGAAAAGGTTTATTATCTTTTAAAAGATGAAAATCCAGGTATGCAGACACTTGTGCTTTCAAGAATAAATCCTCAAAAAGCCGCAGCAGTTATAAATCTTATGTCTCCTGGCGAGAAAAAAGAAGTTGTAATGAGGCTTGCAAAAATGGAACCTGTAAGTCCAGAAGTACTCGCCCGTGTAGATCATGCAATGCATGAAAAATCCTTGAATCAGACTACAGAAAAAGCCGAGGTTGTTGACGGAAGAAATGCGCTTGCACAAATTCTTAAAAAAATGGATCTGGATTCGGAAAATGATATTCTTGACAGTCTTTCCGAAAACGATCCTGATTTAAGCGAAGATTTAAGGCACAGGCTTTTTACGATTGATGATGTTGTTAATTCAGATGACAAATTCATTCAGGGAAGACTTCGCCTTATGGATGATTCTGATGTTGCATATCTTATTGCTGGCAAAACAGATGCATTCCGCGATAAAATCCTTGATAATGTATCGTCTGCCCGCAGAATGGATATACTTCAGCAGGAAGATTTATTAAAACCTATGCGTAAAAAGGATGTTGATAAAATAACGGCTGAATTCTGTTCAATATTGAGACGTGCATACGAAGAGGGGCATCTTATAATAAAAGACCGGAACGATGATGTTTATGTTTGATTTAAATTCTTCTGAAAAAGCCGGAACTGAATACAGAGGTTTTGTTCTTGTTTCTGCTGATTATCTTCTTGATTTAAAAACAAAAGCCTACTACTTAAGGCACAGAACGACAGGACTTGAAATTTACTATATTGTTTCCGATGACAGGGAAAATCTTTTTTCATTTTCTTTCAGAACTGTTGCAAAAGATTCTTACGGGGCTGCACATATAATAGAACATTCAGTTTTGTGTGGTTCAGAAAAATTTCCATTAAAAGAACCTTTTACAACACTGGAAGCGCAAAGTGTAAAAACCTTCTTAAACGCTATGACATATCCAGATAAAACAGTATATCCGGCATCAAGCCTTATACGTGCTGATTATTTTAATCTTATGGATGTATATGCCGATGCAGTTTTCTTTCCGCTTCTTTCTAAAAATACATTCATGCAGGAAGGACACCGCCTTGAAATAGACGAGAAGGGTAAACTTTCCGTGCAGGGTGTTGTTTATAATGAGATGAAGGCAAATTACGCGTCCTTCTCATCGGTAGCAATTTCAGAATATTTTAAAACAATGTACGGTTCGTCTTATCTTGCCTGTGATTCCGGCGGCGACCCTTGCATGATTCCTGAACTTACTTATGAACAGTTTATTGCTTTTCATAAAAAATTTTACCGACCTGATAACTGCCTTCTTTTTCTTTATGGAAACATACCATTAACCGAACAGATAGATTTTCTTGTTGATAAAGGTTACTTGTCTCGAATGGAAAAGAAATTCGGAATAAAAAATTTTGAGGATGAAAATACTTTTCTTTCGGAATTGCCCTTAAAAAATTCAGAAATTCTTGAACTTCAAAAAGTTGAATGCTTAAAAGAATCTCAAACTGTAAAACGAGAGGCCTGTAAAATCGGTTCAAGCGGAAGTATGGTAACGTTAAACTGGTATACAGGGCCTTCTTCCATAGAAAAACTTTTTCTGTCAGAAATTCTTATCGGTAATGACAGTTCTCCTGTAAGTTTAAAACTTCAGGAAGCCGAGCTTGGTGATGGAATGGCTCCTGCCTGTGGAAATTTTGCTCTGAATCCTTTTGAAAATTTATTCAGTCTTGGAGTTGTAGGTGTAAAAAAAGGCAGTGAAAATAAAGTAAAAGAGCTTATCTGGAATACACTTAACGAAATTTATAATAATGGAGTGCCTCAAAAAGAAATTGATTCTGCATTAATGGGCATTGATTTTGCACTAAGGGACAGAAGCCGTTGTGGTGGTCCTTTTGCATTAAATTATATGCGTCATGTGCTGAATGCATGGGTCTATTTTAAAAAACCAGATACTTTTATGTCTCCGATAACGGAGTTCGAAAAATTTAAGGAAAAACTTTTAGCTGATACTTCACTGCTTAAAACTTTGCTGAAAAAATATTTTTTGTCAGATCAGACATGCATTTTTTCAATTATCGAACCTTCTGCAAAATATACAAAGCGTCGTCTGGAAATAGAAAAAGCCTATTTAAAAAAAGAAGCCGCAAAACTTGATAAGGCAGAACTTTCCGAACAGCTTGAAAAACTTCATGCATTGCAGCAGAAAAAAGAATCGGCTGCCGAACTTGAATGCATTCCTCATCTTAAACTTGAAGATCTTGAAATTGAACCTGATTTTGCACCGTTTATTTTTAGGGATGAAAGCGTTCCTTTTTTGTTTACGCCTGTTCAGACAAACGGAATTGTTTATATGGAACTTTGTTTTCCTCTGGATAAGATAAATCCTTGTGAATTTAAAAATATCAAGCTTTTTTCTGAATGTATTTCGGAATTGGGGTGGGGCGATAAAAACTGGAAAGACTGCTTTATTCAGGCAAACTGCATTGCCGGTGATATATGGTCAAAATTCTATTTCGGTAATATTCTTGACGATAAGGATGTTGAGAAAGAAATTCAAAAATATTCATGCAAACAGCTTTTTGGCCGTCAATGGATTACTCTTTCTTCTGAATTTCTTGAATCAAAAGCGGAAAGTGTTTTTAAACTGCTTGCAGAAATTGTTTCGACAATGGATTTTTCAGATAAAAAGCGTTTTCTTACTATTTTCCGGGAATTTAAGACAACACTTCAGTCTGGTTTTGTAAATAATTCTACCAATTATGCAATTTTAAGGGCAGAGTCTGGCAGTTCTATAAATACTGCAATTTCTGAAATTCTGGGTGGAATAACGCAGTATAAATATATTTCTGAACTTTCAGAAGATGATGCTGTAAAACTTCTTCAAAAATTTAAGTCATATTATAATACGATTGTCGATTCTGGCTGTTTTATTCATATTACGGCAGATAATACCTTTTATCAGAAAGCCAGTTCCCTTTTGCCAGCTTTAATTTCTTCTGCAGGCTTAAAACCTCTTGTTCAGAAAACAACTTATCCTCTTTCGGATTATATGAATCAAATTTATTTTCCAAAAGATTACGATACCTCTAAAAACCGTGAAAACCTTCAATTGTCAGTCGATTCAGGCTGTGCAGTTATGAGTTTTAAATGCGGACGCTGGCTTACAAAGCAGAATTCTGCGGAAGATGTAATTGTAAACTGGCTGAACAGTCATTCTTTATGGGAAAAAATTCGTCTTACAGGTGCGGCTTATGGAGCAGCCTGTTCTGCAAACGGACGGAATAAGGTGTTTTCGCTTTATTCCTGGCATGATCCTACGCCTCAGA
>CAMOWQ010000065.1 GCA_946628495.1 uncultured Treponema sp.
ACCTAGCCTTATAGGCTAAGTGCAAACCACCCGTTTGACGGGTGGTTATGATTTTTGTGCTGAGAACTGCTAATTAGTTTTTAGTATTTCAATGAAATGAAAAGAGCTCCTGATTATTTCAGGGGCTCTTTTTATGTGCTGGTCTTTTTTGAAAATCTTTAGTATGCCTAAAAAACTTTATTGCTATGAAAAAGTTCTTGGGGCTGAGCGTTGAAAATTTTTCGTTTTTTTGCGATAATCTTCTATAAAATAATGGAGGTTAGTGAATGACTTCGCAAATGATTGCCCAGATGATTGCATTTGTGCTGTATTTAGGGCTGATGGTATTTGTTGGTGTGCGTACTGCAAAAAATAATAGCAGTGCATCTGATTTTTTTCTTGGTGGACGTAAATTAGGTCCTTGGGTTACAGCTTTAAGTGCCGAGGCATCTGATTCTTCTGCATGGCTTTTAATGGGTCTTCCAGGACTTTGCTATCTTGGCGGTTTTAAGGAAACATTCTGGACTGCAATAGGTCTTGTTCTTGGAACTTACCTTGCATGGCTTTTTATTGCAAAAAATCTTAGAAAATGTTCCATTGCTTTTGGTGATTCAATCACAATTCCTGAGTTTTTAACAAACAGATTTAAAGATAAATCAAATATCCTCAGACTTGTTTCTGTATTTTTTATTGTTGTATTTTTTACAATTTATACGGCTTCAGGTTTTGTTGCATGTGCAAAGCTTTTCCGATCTGTTTTCGGTCTTAACTGGAACATTGGTCTTCTTCTTGGATTTGTAATCATCCTTTCTTATACAATTCTTGGTGGTTATAAAGCTGTATGTACTACAGATTTCATTCAGGGAACTTTGATTTTTGTTTCCTTCATCATTTCTTCTGTTATTATTGTTTTTTCTCTTGGTGGTGTTGGAAATGCTGTCAGTCAGGTTCAGGCATTCTCTGAGAAGGCTTTGAATGGTTCTTTTGGTGATGTAATGAAAACTTCATTCCTTGCAAACAAATCATTCTCTCCTTTAAATGCTGTTTCTGCTCTTTCATGGTGTCTTGGTTATTTCGGAATGCCTCATATTATCATCAGATTTATGGGATGCCGTTCTAGCAAAGATATTAAAACTGCCCGCAGAGTCGGTATTTCATGGATGATTATTTCGTACATCGGTACTTTTATCATCGGTACTTTGGGAACTGCATATCTTTTGAACAGAGGGGTTCTTCTTGGTGCAGACAGCAGTGAAGTAATTATTGAAGGTGTAAAAGTTCTTGGTGCTGGTACACAGGAAACTGTATTCAGCGAATCTATGATAAAGATGTATCCTGCTTTTATTGCAGGTCTGTTCCTTTGTGCTATTCTTGCTGCTGCAATGTCTACTGCCGACAGTCAGCTTCTTTCTGCTTCATCTTCTCTTGCTCAGGATATTTACAAAGGTCTTATTAATAAAGATGCTTCTGATAAGAAAGTTCTTTTCTTAAGTCGAATCTGCGTATTCTTTATTGCTGTAATCGGTCTTTTGCTTTCGCTTGATCAGGATTCTTCAATTTTCGGACTTGTTTCTTATGCATGGGCTGGATTTGGCGGTACTTTTGGCCCTCTTATTATTCTTGCTTTGTACTGGCGTTCTGCTACTGCTAAAGGTGCTGTTGCAGGTCTTGTAACAGGTGGAATTACGGTTGTTCTCTGGCATAATCTTCACGGCGGTATTTTTGATGTTTACGAAATTCTTCCTGCATTCATCGTTTGTTTTGTTGTGGATGTTATTGTAAGCCTTTGTGATAAGAATAAAAATACTGATATGCTCGCAGATTTTGATAAATATAAGAGCATGTCGGATGATTAATCTGAAAAATTCCTTAAAAATAGTGTGAGGAAGAGAAACATTTTTCAAAAACACTCTTTTGTGCTGCTGCGGAAACGTCAAATGGATATAAGTCCAAGGCATAAAAGAGTGTAGCACGCTAACGTGCGGTTTTGAAAAATGTGACTCGACTATAAACTATTATTTTGTAAGTTCTAGAATTGCTTCTTTCGACTGGAATCCTAATGAAGATTTTGCAATATTTCCGTTCTTAAAGCATGCAACAAACGGAATGCTCATTACACCGAATTGTGAGGCAAGATCTGGTTCGTCATCAACGTTAATCTTGCAGACTTTAATTTCAGGATGTTCTGCAGCAATTTCTGCTATAACGGGAGACAGCATTTTGCACGGTCCGCACCAGTCTGCATAAAAATCAACAATAACCGTTTTGTCTGAATCAAGAACTTCTGCCTTAAAGTTGCTGGCTGTGATTTTAACTTCTTCCATAATAATAACCTCGCTTGAATTATATTTTGTACGGCCTTCTAAAACATTTGTCTGTAAATCAACCGTCATTTACAAAGTTAAGGGAGAATGTAAAAAAAGAAAAGCAAAAAATGTCAGGATTGTATTTTTTTAATCTGCATGAGGTAATCACAGAAACCGCAGGTGTCAGAACATTTTCCAGGGAATTTATGTCCCTGTTTTTCGAGTTCATTTTTATGTGCAAGAAGGCCTTTTTCAAAACATATTTGAACCATCCTGTTTTTTGAGGCATTCTGAATTATCTTATCAAAACTGTCATTTATTGAACCAATAATTAAATTCTCATTTTCATTTGCAAAACCGCAGCATGGCGCAATTTTTCCCGAACTGTGAACGTATAAAATGTTTCCCGGTCCTTCGCAGTAATCTTCTGTGAACCATTTTTTTGCAGTCCAAAGTTCTTTGTCTTTACCTGTAAACGACTGCGAAATCTGATAGACGGGTATGTTTTTAGGTATATGTCTTAGCGGAATCCCAGGTTTCTTTTTTCCGTATGGAATGACGGTTTGAATATTGACGGAATCATCACCAAAAATATTCTGTGCAGTTTCTAAAAATTTTAAGATTCTTTCTTCTTTTTGCGCGTGAAAAATATCCCAGCTTACGGCAATTTTTCCGTCGTAGCCTGCATCGTAAAGGGCAGTAAGTACATTTTGTAAATCTGATTCATTTTTCCACCAGTCGGCATTCGTAATTATCTGGTCGAACAGAAAATCATTTTTAACGGCAGCTTTCGTAATGTCCAGAACGAAATCAAGATTAAGAAAAGGTTCTCCGCCTGTAAAACCGATTTTTTCGATTGTGTTGTTTTTAGATTGCTTGCAGGAATTTATAAAATTGATTGCGTCGCTGCAGGAAAGTTTTTCGCTTCCTTTGTTTATAAAGCAGTGCGGGCAGTTTAGGTTGCAGTCATTTGTAACGGCAAAAATAATTTCAGTTGGTGTAAACATTTTTTTATTATATCTCAAATCAAGAATTTTTTTAAGTTTTTAAAAATAACAACTTTTTAATAATAACAGTTTTTTATATTTTAAAAATGTTGTAAAATAAAGTGATGTATTTAGTGAAAGAGATATACGGATTTGTTCTTTTATTTATATCCGTCAGCATGATATTCAGTTTCATCTTATCTAATACTACGAAATCAAAAGTTTCTGTAGCCTTGCTGTTCATTCATGTTTCAAGCTTTATCTCAATTTTTTCTTTTTTTTCGACTATATATATCCGGAATGAAAAACTCGTTTACATATTGTATGGATTGTATTTTTTTATGCTGGACGTTGCTGTTTTTCTTATCATGCGGCTTTTAACTGTACTTGATGATGATAACCGCTATGTAAATGCAAAGCATTTCGGCCATATTTGTTATATTTCTTTTATGGTGCTGGACGGCATATTGCTTATGACAGATATCTTTACTAAAAAATGTTTTGTCCTTACACCTATTTATATAGATCATAATTCCGTTAGAACATTGCTGTGCTGGAGCAGTCATTTTGATACATGGTTTTTCTATCATATTTATTTCTGTTACATAAGTTCCGTACTCATCATATATAAATTTCTTAGAAGAACATTCAGCAGGCCTCCGATATACAGACCGAAATTCTTGATGATTATAAGCCTGTTTTTTATAGTTCTTGTGCTGAATTATCTGTATCAGTTTTATTTTCATTCGTGGTATTTTGATTATTCGCTTATTTTTTATGGACTTGCAGTATTTTTTTCGTCTTATGCCTCTTTGTATTCATTACCGAAGAAAATTCAGAAAAATATTATTTTTAAAGCAAGTGAAAATATTTCTGATGCGATTGTCTGTCTTGATTATGAAGATCACGTTGTGTACGAAAATGAAAAGGGGCATTCTATTGTCAGTTTGTTTGCAGCCGATGAAAATGCAAAAAAAGAATGGATGCAAAAATTTCTTGATTTGCCAGTTGATTTTGTAACAAGCACCGAAACTGTTATAAATGACGAAGGTGAACGTGTTTTTAATGTAGAATTCCGAAGGCTTCGAGATAAAAAGGGGCGTTATACAGGTGCGTATATCAAGATGAATGAATGTACTTCCGAAGTTATGCTCATGCGTCGCGAACAGTACCGTGCGACTCATGATGCCCTTACTGGACTTCTTAACCGTTCGGCTTTTTTTAAGGAGACAGAGCGGATTCTTCACGAAAAGCCTGATGTTCCCCGTTATCTCGTATGTACGAATATCAGGAATTTTAAAATTGTAAATGATTTATTTGGTGAAAAATTTGGAGATGAAGTTCTTAAACGACAGGCAGAAATGTTAAATCTTGCAGATTATCCTGACTGTATAAAGGCACGTGTTTCGGGCGACAGATTTGGAATGCTCATTAACAAAGAAGATTTTAAGCCGGAGCTTGCAAAGAAAAATACGGAACGGCTGGAAGAACTTACAAAATCTGTTAATTACGATTTTAAGATATTTATAGGCGTTTACGAAATTGCAGATCCTTATGAAAACGTGCGTACTATGTTCGATAAGGCGAGCATAGCAATGATAGATGCGGAAAATGAGCTTAATACGGCTATTTTTTTCTACAACAGTTCCGTTATGAAAAAACTGTTTTACGAAAAGAATATCATAAGTGAATTTAAATTTGCCCTTATGTCGAATATGTTTAATATTTTCCTTCAGCCACAGATCAGGTCATGTGATGGAAAATGCATTGGCGCAGAAGTATTGGTTCGATGGTTTGACAGACAGTCTGGTTTCCGTTCTCCAGGGGATTTTATTCCTGTTCTAGAAAAAAGCGGACTTATATATCAGCTTGATTATTATGTATGGAAACTTGCCGTTCATAAATTGAATGAATGGCGAAAGAATGGTTTTGAAGACATGTATATTTCCGTAAATATTTCTATGCGGGATTTTTATTACGGAAATCTTTATGAATATTTTACGGGCCTTGTAGAACGCTATGATGTTCCTCCTTCAAGCCTGCATCTTGAAATAACTGAATCGTTCTTTATGGAAGATAAAAATCTTCACAGGGAAATAATTCATAATCTTCAGGAATATGGATTCAGAATTGAAATGGATGATTTTGGAAGCGGTTATTCTTCGCTGAATGCCCTTAAAGATATCCGTATGGATGTACTCAAAATTGACATGGCATTTTTGCGGCAGTCTGATACAAATGAACGCGCAAGGGGAATAATTTCGTGCATCGTAAAAATGGCAAAGGCTCTTGGCATGACTGTTATTGCAGAAGGCGTGGAAACTGAAAAACAGGCAGAGTTTCTTAAGTCATTTGAAGTTGATGTTTTTCAGGGGTATCTTTATTCAGAGCCTGTGCCTGTAAAAGATTTTGAAAAAAAATATTTGAATAAGGAATAGCGGGAGAAGTTCAATGTTTTTTGCGAATATTTATCGAATTGCTTTTTTATTATTCTCGTTTTCTGTTGTGATTGTGCTGCTGTTCCTTATGTTCTTCGTAAATTCAATGAAGAAGAATTTCAGAATATGCGTTACGACTATTATTTCAATAGGAATTCTTTCGGTAATATCATATTGTTTTTTTCAGCTGTCAGCGGCATTTAATATCGAAAGTAAATTCCTGCCAATGCTTCTGGAAACCCTGTCGTTTATATGTACGTCCTGGCTCACAATGATTATGAGTATTTACTGCATGGAGTATACCGGTTATTTAAAGAAATATAGCAAGCTTATAATAAGGATATTGTCTGTTTGGTATATTCTAGATTCACTTTCTTTTATGGCAAATTTTATTACCGGACACATGTTTGTTCTTTCTAAAGTGTTTGCAGAAAACGGATTCTATTATTGGAGCAATTATTTTTCGATTTTTTATCATATTCATCTTACATTCTGTTATTTGCTGTCGCTTTTTAATATACTTCTTTTCCTAAAAGCGGTTGTAAATGTCCCGTTCTTTTATAAACGAAAATATGTCATCATGCTTGTGGTAAATGAACTTGCAATAATGAGTAATTTTGTGTGTTTTCTTGTAAAGCATCCTTATGATTATTCAATTGTTTTATATCCTTTACTTGCAGGCTTTTTTGCATATTCTACGGCATATTCATTTCCGCATAAACTTCTTGTAAAAAGTCTTTCGGATATTAACGAAACTGTTTCCGAAGCTTTGATTTATTTTGATATTTACGGCAACTGTATTTTTGCCAATAAATCTGCCGAAAAGTTGTTTCCGTTAAAAGAAGTTCAGCCAAAAAAATACAGGCATATTAACCGTGTTGTAAACAATAAAGATGTAAAGCGTCGTATTGATGCAGAGGCTGCAGAAAAATACAGGCGGACTTGGGCAAATAGAATAGGACTTGAAGACGAAGCTTTCGAAATTGATATTGATACTTTTATTGTAGACGGAAAGGCCCGGCATTATGCAATTGATTATCATAAGGAATATTACAACTCAAGCGTTATCGGAATGTGTCTTAAATTTGTAGATAAGACAGAAGAAATAGATTCATATCGCAAGGAACATTACATTGCAAGGCATGATGAATTGACAGGAATTCTAAACAGTCTTGGATTTTACGAAGCCGTTGAAAAACTTGTAGCCCAGAAAGGTACAGACGGCTGGATGATGATATGTTCTGATATAAAGGATTTTAAATTTGTAAATGAAATTTTCGGAGAAAAATTCGGTGATCAGATTTTATGTGCTCAGGCAGAGGTTTTAAGACAGTGTGCTCCAATGGGTGCTGTTTACGGAAGAATTGCAGATGATCATTTTGCACTTTATATGCCAAAGTCTGAATATTCTGAAAAAAAGATGCTTGATGCAATCGGACAGATACAAAAACTTGCTGACGGCTATGTTTATAAAATGCACGTTTTCATGGGAATTTATGAACCGAATGGCAGAAGTGAAAGTCCTCTTGTTATGGTAGACAAGGCAAATATGGCAATAAGCATGATTTCTGAAAATTACAGTGAATTTGTTGCTCATTATGATTCTGCCCTTATGGAAAAAGTTCTTGATGAAAAAAATCTTATACACGATTTTGATGTAGCAATGAGGGCGGGGCAGATTGGAATGTTCCTTCAGCCGATTTTTGATGAAGAAAATAATTGTACTGGAGCAGAAGCGTTGTGCAGATGGGAACATCCTTTGCGGGGCTTAATGCAGCCGAAAGAATTTTTAAATGTACTTGAACGATCGGGACAGGTTTATCAGCTTGATGAGTATATGTGGCGTATGGCTGCACAGAAACTTGTCGAATGGCATCAGAGCGGTTATTACGATAAATATATCTCTGTTAATATTTCTGTCCGGGACTTTTATTTTATTGATATATATAAGGCATTCTGTCGTGTTATAGACTGTTATGATATTCCTCCGTCCAGCATTCATATAGAAATTACTGAAGATTTTATGATTGCAGATTTTGATAAAACTGTTCAGTTTGTTAATAAGCTTAAAAAGGCTGGTTTTATTGTTGCTCTTGATGATTTTGGAAATCATTATTCTTCGCTGAATATGCTAAAAGATTTAAATGTTGATATTCTTAAAATAGACCGCGAACTTGTAAATACTTCTGTTCATGAAAAAAGGAACAGAATAATACTTCAGTCTATAATAAATATGGCAAATCTTCTTGATATAAAAACTGTCTGTGAAGGTGTTGAAAATAAGGAAATTTTTGAATTTCTTAAGCAGAATGGATGTCAGTTTTTTCAGGGAAATTTTCTTGGAAGTCCTTCTTTGCCTGCTGAATTTGAAAAAAAATTTTTATAAATATATACTCAGTTTATGTTTACAATTCTTTTAGTGATTATTTATATTGCGTTTATTTCTCTAGGGCTTCCTGATTCTGTTCTTGGAGCTGCATGGCCAAGTATGTTTAGCGTGCTTGGTGTGCCTGTAGGTTATGCAGGTATTATTACGATGCTTATTGCAGGCAGTACTATCATTTCGTCTCTTGCAAGCAATTTCTTAAATAAAAAACTTGGAACCGGCCGTATTATGGTTATTTCTGTTGCTGTTACGGCTGCGGCTCTTTTTGGTTTTTCTGTTTCTTCAAAATTCTGGCATCTATGCATTATTGCTGTTCCTTACGGACTTGGAGCAGGAAGTGTAGATGCCGCGCTGAATAATTACGTTGCCTTGCATTATAGACCTCGTCACATGAGCTGGCTTCACTGTTTCTGGGGTGTTGGTACAATGATTGGCCCTGTCGTTATGAGCCGCTTTATTTCTGCAGGGGGAGTATGGACTCAAGGCTACAGGGCAATTTCAATTTTTCAGATGATTTTGACCGGCATTCTTTTGCTTTCGCTTCCATTATGGAAAAAAGTTGAAAAGATGGATTCGGGGCGATGTGGGGTGTCCCCACTAGAAGGGGTAGCGGAAGACGAAGCTTCGGCTGAAGCGAGGGGAAGGCTTTCCCCTTCTGAATCTTCCGGCGACGTGACTTTAAAAGCGGCAATAAAAACTCCGGGAGTACTTTCGGCTGTACTGATTTTTTTGTGTTACTGTGCAATCGAATCGACGGTCGGATTTTGGGCAACGACATACATGTTTTTTTCTCGCGGAATAGATATAAATCTTGCAACGACGTGGGCAAGTCTTTTCTTTATAGGAATTACAGTCGGACGTTTTATAACAGGCTTTATTTCCGAAAAAGCAGGCGATAAAAATATGATTCGCATTGGCTCTGTCCTTATTTTTTTTGCACTTATTCTAATGCTTCTTCCTTTTGAAAATAAATGGATTGTTTTTTCATCGTTCATTCTTGCGGGGCTTGGATGTGCGCCAATTTATCCGTGTATGATTCATTCAACTCCAGTTCGTTTTGGCAAGGAAAAATCGCAGGCATTAATCGGTTTACAGATGGCGTGTGCGTATACGGGTTCAACCTTGTGTCCGCCTCTTTTTGGTTTAATCGTGCAGAAGATTTCGGTAAGCCTTCTGCCGTTTTATGGAATTGCTTTTCTTGTCCTGATGATTTTTTTGAGCGAAGATCTGAACAGGAAAATAAAATAGACTTTTATGGCACTTTTGAACGACATAAAGAAATATTCACCGCTTCTTGCCGCAGACGGAATCTACTATCTTTTTACTGGACTTTCTGCGGCCGTTATAAACAAAGAAGTTTATGCAATCCTTTCTCCGCGTTTAATCTCTCTTCAAAGTATAATCGGTTGGGGCGGCGGCGTATTGCTCGGTTTTATGTGGAGCAAATGGAACAAAAAACTTCTGCCCTTAATGCTGCCATTTTTCCTCATGCAGGCGGCGGCAAGTGTTTTATATTTTATTTACTCCGAAACAACCCTCAACATGTTCATTTTCTGGGTAATCAGCATGGGTATGTATGTTTTCTTTGGCGGCATAAGTGATAAAATTTTTGAAGGTGCAAAGGCCTGGTTTTTCAAAAAAAGTGAAGAACGTGCTTCTTATGCTAACCTGATTGATATGACGGGCAGTATCTCCGGTTTTGCAGGCTATTTCCTTGCCATGCTTTATGTGCCGTCCCTCCGTATGGCAATCTTCTTCAACTTTATTGCTACCTTCTTCTGGTGTGCCGGAATTATCTGGTATACTTTGCGGCATAAATCAGACCTGACTACCGACAATTCTTCTGAGCCTCAGAATAATATTTAGGGCGTTCCCGTGCTTCGCACGGTCGCGCTTTTCGGGGCTACGGCTTTCGCCTCCGACCACGCCTGCGGCGTGTTTTCGCTTCGCTCACCCCTACAATCGCTAACGCAAGAAAAAAAACGTTGCCTGGTCATTAAATGACTACCCCCCCCGTTATAATTTTCTCAAATTTTAATAGCATTAAGGAGATTATAATTATGAAAAAGATTTTTGGTATCTTTGTTGTATTAATGATGGTTGCTGGAACTTTTGTTTCCTGCAAGATGCCTACAGATGCTGGCAAAGGAAAAAAAGACGCTTCCACCGACCTTCTTGGTATTAACTTCACTATCATTGATGAAAATGAATATGTTGTGCTGGCTGATGCTGTACTTTATGCTGAGAATTTTTCTTTTTCTACCGATGAAGGTGAAAGTAAGGAAACAAGAATTAAATGTATCATCCCTAAAGAATTCTGCAGCTCATTAAAAGGGAAAGTTTTATCGGTATGCTATGAATCTGAATTTGAAGATGGTCGGTGGGAATACGAGGACTTTACAATCGTACGTTTAACACTTAACAATAACCAGTACTATGGTATCTATAAAGTTGACCCACTTAATGGTATACTTAGCCTCACTGGTGAATTAGGTAAAATAGATAAATTTGAATATATATCCAGTGTCGCTACTCCTGGTGTCTATGAGTTAAAGGATGGGGAATTAACTATTAAAGTTGAGATATCTTCATACTAACACTTAACTTTTTGACGGGGCTGCCTCAGTTACCATTAGTAGCTGGGGTGGATTAAAAACTCAGTAGTGCACTGACGGTCCGAAAGTCAGTCGGCTCCGGATTATCTATAGAAAAAACAAAATCTATGCTATAGTATCTGTTGGAAAGTTTAGTAAACATGTCTGGACACAAAACAACGCACACTCAGCTGGAACGTTTTCGCCTTATAGACAGCCTTCTTTGCGACGGTGAAACTGTTCCTTTTGAAAAAATCCTTGATTCTCTGCGGCTTGAACTGCGCGACATTACACTTTCCGAAAGTTCTGTTCGTCGAGACTTCCGTTACATGAAAAACGAACTTGCAGCCCCTCTGTCTTATGACAAAACGAAACATGGCTGGCATTATACTAAACCTTATAAATTGCCGGCAGAAGGCTTTAGTGATGATGAGCTTTTATACCTGGAACTTATACAAAAGATTGTCGCTCAGAATTCAAATGATGACTTTTTGTATAAGTCCTTTGATACGCTGCTAAAAAAAATTACACCAAATAAGGATTCCCGCGCTTTGTCATTGTCTGGTTTGACTGGACAACCGCCTCTTTCTGAACGCTTCTATATTACTCCGAGACCTAAGCCTTTAATTGACCAGGGCGTTGTCGAAAAAATCCTTGATGCAATCAAACATAACTATATTCTTGATTTTGATTATTACAGTAAATGGGAGCCAGAAGAGCGCCACCGGAAAATCATGCCTTTCCAGCTTGTTTTTGACAGTGGAAGCTTATTTTTGTACGGAGCTGCAAGCAAAGATAAAATGCCAAATCCACGTCTTTTTAAGCTTTCAAAAATGCACAACGTAGAACTTCTTACTTCAAAAAGTTTTGATTTACCGCCAAATTTCCGTTTCCGCGAAGATTTTGAACAGGGACGTTTTGGGGCTTTTCAATATGATGAAGAATACGATTTTAAAATTGAATTTTATGGAGAAGCAAGAACTACTGTTCGCGAAAATCTCTGGGCAGAAAATCAAATTATAGAAGAAAGTCCTGACGAACAAAAAAATACCATTTCATTTTCAACTTCGCAATGGATTCCAGTTTTGCGGTGGGTGCTTTCTTTTGGAGAAAATGCCTGTCCGCTTTCCCCAGACTGGTTTGTATCTATGTGGAAGAATTCTGTGAGCAAAATGGCAGAAAAATTGTAATCAGATTAATTATTTTCAGTATTGTTCGAGGGCCTCTTTTGCTGTCTGATTTCCTTGAGCTGCTGCTTTCTTGAATAATTCAATTGCTTTGTTCAAATCTTTTTTTCCGGCAGTTCCGTCTAAATAAAAGAATGCAAGGTTTGTCTGAGCAACGTCAAAACCTAAATCGGCAGCTTTTTTATAGAAATCTGCTGCAATCTTGTAATCCTGTTTTACACCGTAGCCGTTTTCAGTCATAAAGCCAAGATTGTTGAGTGCTGTAGTGTTGTTCTGTTCAGCAGACAAGGTATAATATGTTAAGGCATTTTCGTAATCTTTTGATTCAAGATAAATGTCTCCAAGTTCACATTGTGCAAGTGAATTGCCCTGTTCTGCAGCTTTTGTAAACCAGTAAATTGCTTTGTCCAAATCAGCCGTGCATCCTTTTCCGTATTTATAGTAACGTCCAAGATTCAACTGCGAAAAATCAAATTCTGCTTCTGCGGCTTTTGAAAAACAATTGAATGCCTTGTTTATATCCTGTTTTGTTCCATAACCGTTTTCATACATAATTCCAAGTTCATTACAGGCAGCGATATGATTCAATTCTACGGCTTTTATAAAACAGGTTGCGGCTCTTTTGTAATTTTGAGGAATTCCATTTTCACCATAAAAATAGATTAAGCCAAGGTTGTGCCAGGAACGCCCGTTATTCATTTTTCCGGCTTTTTCGTAATAAGAAATTGCCTTTTGCGAATCCTGTGGTACGCCCAAACCTTTTTCATACATAAAACCAAGATTGTTTAAGCTCATACTTGTGCCAGATTTTTCGTATAAAGAACGTGCTTTATCATAATTTTGGGTAACGCCCCAGCCGTAAAAATACATGTCTCCAATATTTGCGATTGCCTCAACATCGCCTTTATTTGCTTCTGGTTCAAGAAGACGAATTGCTTCCTTATAATTTTTGTTTACGATTTCCTGTTTTCCTCGTTCAACATTTGAATTCTGTGCAAAAACAAGTGAAGCTGTAAAAATAAATACAGTTCCAAGTAGCAAGGCTTTAAAAGAAGATTTTTTCATATCATGCTCTCCAGATAGTTTAAAATTTTTATTTCTATTATATATTTTTAACATTATATTATATATTTTTAACATTATATATAAAAAAAATGCTTGTGCAATAATACCCTTTTGCTAAAAATTTAATTTTAGTCTTTCCTTGACTTTTTAATAATTGATGTGTATTTTAATTAAAAGATATAAAAATATTTTGAAATCTTATTAATCAATTTATTTAATAAGTGACTTGGAGAAAAAATGAAAGTTAAACTTGTAAAATTTATTGGTGGTCAGCTCTTTGCAGTGCTTTTATGTTGTTTTGTTGGTTGTGCAGGTCAGGGAAATGACAATAATTCTGTTCCACAAAATGATGATTCAAAGAAAATTGATTTTGAAAGCTATCCTGCAGACTACGCATTAAAAATAAAAAATAATACTTCTAGCAATCTTGTTGCTTTTTGTGGAAAGCCTTCTTTTGGCTCTGTTGTTGGAGGAATTCCTGTTTCAGACAATGTTCATTATATAAAACGCGATTATACATTATTCTGTCAAACAAAGGATTTTCTTCTCTATATAGTTACAGAAAGCGATTACAAGAAGTATTATACTGATCATGCAGCAGCACTTGATGAAGCTCCGTTTGCAATTTTATATGCAATTTATGAAGACGGAGGAAATAATAATAAAGTATATCAAATTTCTAAAAAACTTGGTGGCGAATGTCAGTTGGTAATCAATAATGAAACGCCCTTCATCGTTGAATTACGTAATAAGGGAATAGAAGGTGAAGTCCTTGGTGCAATTGGAAAAACTGACAAAAAGGTTTTTCATGTTGCAGAGGGCGATTATGAAATTTTTCCTGTATTAAGCAGGATGGATAGAGAAGGTGCGGAAATTGTTTCTGTAGTTCCTGTTTGTGCTTCTGGGGTTTCTGAAGGCGAAGTTAAAACTTATAAATTTTCAATGGGTGCTGATGCAAAAGAATATATCTTAAATTTAAGTGAGTGCCTGACAGGAGCTGATTTTATACCGTGTGAAGCTTATATCAAAATTTACAATAATACAGATCAGAATTTACAATTCTTTACTGGTGCAGATTCAGATTCTGTAATAAAAAAGGATACAAATCTTTTTTATGCAATTAATATGGATAA
>CAMOWQ010000066.1 GCA_946628495.1 uncultured Treponema sp.
CAAACTCATCAATTACGCTGTCATCACCTTTTCGGATTCCTTCTGCTACACAAGTCTTCATATGATTTGCGAGCAGAACCTTGTTGAAGCTCTTCAGGGCACTCGAAATTGCAGACACCTGAATCAGAATATCAGTACAATAAGCGTCGCTTTCGAGCATTCCTTCAACACCACGAACCTGGCCTTCAATTCTTTTAAGGCGGTTCATCAAATCTTTTCTTTCTGCGTCATCGCGCTCTTTATGTTTTCCAGAACAGTGTGGACAAGTTCCTTCCATGACAATCTCCTGATTTTCTTTAGTATACCCTCTAGGGGTATGTTTTACATCATTAAGTTATACCCTAGTGGGGTATTTGTCAAGAGCAGTTCAATTAAACAATTTTTATTTTACGATGCCTCATCGCCTTATTCGATAAAAAGACATTTCAGTTTCCTAAAAGTCATTGTGATATGATATAATTGAGTGATTTGAAAATCATATTGAAGGTGACTTATGAAAGTTTTTCGCAGTTTTTTCTTATTTTCTGTTTTCTTATTTTTCTTGTCCGGGCTTTATGCAGATGAACATACATTGTCTAACGTACCCAAAGATTTTCTTGGAACTTATATGCCTGTACAGATGGAAATGCTTGTAAAAGAGTATATGTCTTACGAAAAAGCCCTGAACACTATTGCGGAATCTCATTACGATATTCTGTCTCTTGAGGAAAATATCTGTTATTCGCAAATTCGTTTTTCTGATGGATATGCAGTTGAAGCTAAAGATTTTGAAAAGTGGTCTTTTGTAAAACGTGGCGAAGAAAGGTATATTCTTGATGAAAACGGATTGTCATATCATAGAATCTCAACGAAGAAAGGTGATTATGAGGCTTATGCTGAAAAAATCCTAAATATAATTTTTGCAGATGCAGTTCATAATAAGAATATTTCTGTTGAAGGTGCAAACGTTACAATTTATGGCAAGCAGTATCATTTTAATTTGTGGCCAAGTTATGTAGATGATTATGGTGCTTTGGTTTTATCAGGATGTGTGTTAAAGATTGAAGGTGTTTCGGCAAATATATACGGAACAGAAAGAGTTGGTCACTGGGAATCAAAAAGAACGGATGAAATCATTCAGACAATTCCATTATTTTATTGGAATGATGAGAATTATGATCGTTTGAGGGTTTATAAATACAGTGATTCAAAATCATCATTAAAATTGTTGCGAAATCTTGTTTATGCAAAGCATGGGTATAAATTTAAATCAGATGATTTGCAAAAAATCTTCTCTGAATTCGACTGGTATAAACCAAATGCCAGCTTTTCCGAATCTTCTTTCACGAATTGGGAAAAAAGTGTAATAAGCGACATTCAGAGATACGAAGCAGAATAAGCTATTTATACGGCAAATGATTACGGCAAAGTGATGAAACTTGCAAAAAGCATCAGAATTTTACAACAACAAAACTCTTTGCAGGAATTGTAATTTCACCGTTGAATATTTCTTTTCCGCATGTAAATTTTACATCTTCCGGGGCACGCTTCTGGCATACTTCAAGATTGCTCATGAAATCTGGAGAAACGCCCTTTGTTCCTCCTGTTGTTCCAATTGCATCTGTTGCAACAACAGTTTTTGCTTTTCCTGATGCAGCACAAAGTCTTGCAATTTCAGCGTTTCCTGTAATTGTAGAACTGTCTTCTTTTGTAAAGCATACAATCTGTTCTTCTTCTGAACCGTTTGCAATTTTTACAATTTTTGCGCTTCCGTTTGATTTTTCATCTGCAGTTTTATCATCAGCCTTTACTGCCGAAATATAAATCTTATCTTCACGCAGAGTTTTTTCCTGACCATTCAATTCAAGGGCATCGTTTCCAGAAAAATCAGAGAACATCTTCTGAACATAATAGGTCGGTGTCAGTACAACGTGGTTTGCATCAAACCAAATCATGTCAGGTGTCCACTGTGAATGCCCGATTCTGTTGAAAAGCGGTGCATACGACGCAAGTTGAACAACATCACCATTGCGTTCCATTCCTGTCATCATTGCAGCTTCGGCAACAGCTCCGTCTACCGAATTGGAAAGGTTTGCATCATGAGCCGCATATTCACCTGCAAAAACAAGAACATCTCGCGGATAATCATCATAAAAATTAACGTTATCATAAAGCCATTCAGGGGCAACATAATAATGCTCATCAACGGCATAAGAAAAATTCTTGTTTTTCTGACCGACAATACGGTAAAAATCCCACGCATTTTTATGAAAATCATTTCCAACAAAAGGACCTGCCGTTCCAAGACATTTAATTTCAGGATATTTCTGATGAATTGCCTTTTCAAATGCAATATAGCGGGGTGCAAGGTCAACACAACCGCTTTCCCACTGTTCGTTTCCAATGGCAATCATATCAAGATTAAAACTTTTTGGATGGCCCATGCTTGCACGCAAAGCACCCCATTTTGTCGTAACTTCACCGTTTGCAAATTCTATTAAATCAAGTGCATCCTGAACATACTGCTGGAACTCCGGCGAATCTACAGGCACAGTTTCATACGAACGGAACTGACAGGCAACTCCGACACTCAAAACAGGCAGCGGTTTGCATGTTCGTTTTTGTGATGATAAAAGTTCGCAAAGCAGGAAATATTCATAAAAACCAATTCCATAACTTTGCATATAGTGACAATCTGGAGTTTCCCATGCAGAAGTAACGTTTCCACCCTGAAGAGCCCAGAGGTTTGTATTGATTTTTCGGTTTTTTAGTTCGCCAACGGTATTTTTCCATTGATAGCGGCGCATAATGCTTGTACCTTCAACGATACATCCGCCTGGGAATCGAAGAAAAGCTGGATGAAGGTCTGCAAGGGCATTAAACAAATCTTTTCGGAAAATGCCTGCAACTGCATCTTCTGGAATCATAGAAATTAGGTCGAACTCTACGCAGCCTGCCTTTGTAAGGGCAACTACAAATTCAGCTCCCTGAACATCGTCTAATGCTGTAAGTTCTGCATTATATTGTTCCCATTCCAATGTGTCGCAGGTAACGCGGATTGTATCCATCCATTCCTTAGGCTGATTTTTTGAATTATTAAAATTGATTTCTGTCTTAGCGAAAACTTTGCCGTCTTTTTTTACATAAACGGTAATTTTTCCTTCAGGATATTTTACTTCGCGGGCATAAAAAGAGATTTTATATTTCATGCCTTTTTTTAAGCTGATTCCGTCGTAAGCTTTGTTCTTAAAACCGTCGCCGTCATTTTTTGCTGTAAAACGCAGATAATGAGGATTATTCTGGCTTACAGGTTCGTTGCAGGAGATTTCCAAAGCATCGGCAGCGTTGGTGTTTGCCTGTGCGTTTGGTGAATTGGAAGTTCCAGCTTCCGATGCCTGTGCTTTTGCTGAAGTCTGTACATTTGCCGGACATTCACTCCATGCATAAAGATTATCTTCACGCAGAACATAGTTATGACTTTCGCCCTTGCTTTTTACGGCCTCAAAAGAGCGGTTTTCTATCATTTCGGCATATAATCCGCCGTCTGCAGCAAAATTGATGTCTTCAAAAAAAAGCCCAATCATATCAGGTGAAATTTTGTGGGTTGTTTTGTCAGTAAGGATGAGAGTATGTTTTTTCATGAAAATCTCCGGTGCAAGTTTGAGAGGCTCGCAATTTTTTAATAAAACGTTTAATTCTATTTTAAGCGATAAACGATAGTTAGTAAAGAATACAATTTATACATCAGGTATTCTGCATTAGAAAAATATGTAGTTGAAACTGGCGCGAAGGAACGAATCGTGGGGCAAAAACACTTTTTTTGTTGCGCCGCAAAGCGGCATTAAATAGTTACTTTGCAACAAAAAACGTGTAGCACATTATTGTGCGGTTTTGAACCACGAGCTCGTGACTGGGAGCCAATTGTTGAAATGTTTTTTTTCTAATGCAGAATCCCTGAACTAAAAAATATGAAAAAAAAATCATGTTTCTATAGACAGAAACAAAATAGTATGATATATTTGTTACTGTTGATAGAAACAATAACAGCCGCGACAAAGGCATGCATAATCGCTGGAAATCGTGCTGTTATTAAAAAATTTGTTTATGAAAATATTTGGAGGCTTAATATGAAAAAAATTATTGGAATCATCCTTATGTCAGCAATTTGTCTTTCGGCATTCGCTGCTAAAAAAACAAAACAGAAGACTGTAAAAATTGGTATTGCAAAAATCGTTCAGCATCCGGCTTTGGATTCAGTTGAACAGGGTGTAAAAGACGCCATCGAAGCTGCAGGAATTAAGGCAAAATTCGATTGCCAGAACGCAAACGGCGATGTAAACACTGCAAATCAGATTGCAGCTCAGTTTAAGGACGAAAAAGTTGACGTTGCAGTAGGAATTGCAACACCAGTCGCAATTGCACTTGCAAATACATTAAAATCAACACCAGTTGTTTTTGGAACAGTTACAGATCCACTTGGAGCAGGCCTTGTAAAAACTCTGGAACATGGTGAAGGAAATGTAACAGGTATGTCAGATGAACTTCCTTCTAAAGAACACATCAAACTTTTTAAGGAAATTACAGGAATCAAAACTCTCGGTTACATTTATACATCAAACGAAGACAATTCAGTTTCATCACTGGAACTCGTAAAACAGGGATGTAAAGAAGCAGGTCTTGAACTTGTAGTACAGGCAATTACAACTTCAGCAGAAGTAAAACAGGCAGCAGAAGCAATTGTAGACCGCTGCGATGGAATTTATCTTACAACTGACAATACAGTTTTCTCTGCACTTCCAAGTCTTGTAGGTGTTTTCAACAAAGCTAAAAAACCGATTTTCTCTGGCGATGTAACAGGCGCAATGGAAGGCGGATGTTTCATGGCTTCAGGTTTCAACTATTATAAAGCAGGTTATGCAACTGGCGAAATGGTAGTTGCAATTCTTAATGGCAAAAAGCCAGCTGAAATTCCTGTAAGATTTATGACAAATCCTGAAGATTCAGACCTCTTGTTTGACCTCGACGTTGCAAAAGCTTGTGGAATTACAATTCCTGAAAAATATTTGAATCAGGCAAGCTACATTATCGAAAACGGTAAGTTGAATAATAAATAATAACATAGAGCAGGGGAAAAGCCTTTCCCCTGCGGCACACTTCGTTGTGCCGCACCCCTTTCTCCTAAGGGCTCCGCCCTTAAAATCCCCAACCCCCGCTTAATCGCGGTTAACCGGCCTTAGCGCCAGATGGTTTGGGGGAAAATTACTGATTTACCTGAACATACCGATAGCCCTATCTGCTGTCAGTGTATGCCCCAACTCTTTCACCCTCAGGAGCGTTCTTTATTTCCTCAGAGATTTCTCCACAGCTTATACCGTCCAGTTCAAACTGCAGTTTCTGTGCAGAAGTTGGTTTTTGCCAGACAGTCATGCCCCAGATACCGCCCTTTTCATAATGGATATCCGCTACTTTGAGTTTAGGAGCACAAAACCATGCGTTAGAAAAGTTCTTTAATTTCTTTCCTTTTTCATCTACGCCGATTGACTTAGGAATGCTGACTGTCTGTAAAGTTTTGCTTTTTAAATAAGAAAGACTCTTGCAGCCAGACTTGTACACTACTTCTTTCAGCTTTCCGCGTGTGTCATCATAGTCGATGCAGCCGCTGTAGTTTGCAAGATCTCGTCCGTACCAGTTCGGCTCAATTACAAGCTTTTCAAAATCATTGCCCGAAAATACAGGCTCACCAATATCTGCCTTAAAAGTAAGTGATTCACGGCCATTGTCAAAGACATAATTCACACCTGACGGCAGATTAAGTGCTGTAAGATGATTGTTCTTGAATGCACCAGCCTTTACCGTAAGTTTTTCTTTGCGAGGTTTTACAACCAGATTACGTATGCTTTTTCCGCATTTTAGTACTGCCATAAGACGGTGCTGCCCGTTTATCAGTTCTCCTTCTTGCATTACGATAAGCGGGGTACCGTCAAGAGGCTTTTCTTTCCATTCTCCGCGAATCATTTTTTCTGCATATTTGCACACCCGATTTTCTTCAATCGGGCGGTTTTCAGGATTGTTCGAAAGCCACCTTTCTGCCATTTTGGGAGTGACTTCTTCAATCGTACAGGAAATACGACGTTTAGGAATTGAAAGAATTTTTCTGTTCTGCGAATGTGTCACAAGGCTCTTTATCCTATTTTGATTATTTGTCGGCAAGAAGTTTTTTGTATTTTTCTTCTGCTTCTTTTTTTAAAACGATATTTCCGTTTGCAAAGGCATTCATATCAAGATCTGAATATGGAACGCGGAAAATGTAGCTTAATTTGCTTCCATCCATAGAACTTTCCATGAATGAAAAGTCAGAAAGGGCTTTTACCTTTTTTGCCTTAGAAGCCATCAGTTCTCCGTCCAGGTTGTTCTCATACAAAGTTCCTGTCTTAACATCCTTTGTAATTTCTAAATCTGAATAAACAGAAAGATTTTCATTCTCTAATGATAATTCACAGATTGCAAAATCAAGCTTTTTGTTACCTATTACAAGTATGCGTGGTAAATTTGAAGAACTTGCGTAGCTTCTTGTGCGAAGGTAATTTCCGTTGTCATCAGAATAAATAGCAGAGTAGTTATCGTAAGCATCATAATTTTCCGGCACTTTTCCGTTAAGAAAACATTCTGCAGGGATTTTCTCCGTTAATATATTTTGTTTGGATTCTTCTTGGATTTTTTTGAGCTGTTCAGCTTTCTCTGCTGCTCTTCCAAAGTGTGGTTGTGGAAGTTCACCGGAAAGAATCTTTTTCCATTTCTCTTCTGCCTCTTTTGTAAGGACAATTTCTCCATTTCTGTAGGAAGCAGCATCAAGATCTGTGTAAGGTACACGGTAAACATAATTGTCTTCAACATGATCAAATTGGGAAAGTTCTTCCGTAATGTTTCCGTTATAATCAAGAAGTTCTTCGTCACAACAGTAAACCTGCCAGCCTTCATCTCCTTCGCTTAATTTCATGCAGAAATGTGCATTATTTGGGTCAACTACAAGTTTTCCATCGTTTAATTCCATGTGGCAGATTGCAAAATCCAGAGTTCTGCAACCAAAAAGTAAAGTTATATTAGATGAACCATCCCAATGAGTTTGTATAATGTTGTCGTATTCATCGACCCCTACAGGACTCCATTCTTCAACGCCTTCCGTGCGTCCGTGCAAATCTTCTTTGTTCATGAATTTTGCATTTAAAAACCAGCTTTTTTTAACGCCTTTGATTACTGTTTCGTCATTCATAATGTCAGCCATACTTTTTTTACCTCTTTTCACATAATATAAACAATTTTGACTGAAAAAATCATTTTTTGAGAAAATATTCCATGTTTTATGGAATTCATTTTAAGTTATAAATGATGGTACGTACAAAAAAAATCATGTGTAGTACGCAGTGTTTTGTACCAGTTTATCTGCTGCGGAGATTGTTTCAAGTGGATTAAAAGCTTTAATATTCTGACTTCCCCTCTTTTAGAAATCCCTTTTATAAATTATAATGTTTCTCATGATAGAAACAATTTTAATTGAAGGCTTGATATATGGCATAATGGTTTTGGGCTTGTTCATAAGTTACAGAACCCTTAATTTTTGTGATATGACTGTCGATGGGGCTTTTCCAATGGGCGGATGTATTCTTGCAGCCTGCCTTACTCATGGAATGGCACCTGTTTGTGGAATTTTCCTTGCTTTTATTGGTGGATGTATTGCAGGTCTTTGTACAACTTTACTTTATACAAAACTGCGTGTTCCAGATTTGCTTGCTGGTATTCTTATGATGACAATGCTTTATTCCATCAATTTAAGGATTATGTCAAACCGCGCGAATATTTCTTTTTTGCGAATCCCTACAGCTTTTTCAAAAATAATCGAATTTACAGAAAACCATTTTGAAATGATTCCGGGAGAAACTGGCATTCTGCTGTTTCTGCTCATCTTTATAATAATATTCAAAATCCTGCTTGATTTATTTTTCCACACGGACCTTGGTCTTACAATGGGTGCGCTTGGTTCTAACCAGCAGATGGTTATTTCGCAGGGTGTTAATCCTCAGATTGTGCGCGGCATTGGTATTTGCTTTGGAGACGGACTTGCTGCTCTTTCAGGCGCATTTGCCGCAATGTACAATGGTTTTGCCGATGTTGGTAGTGGAACTGGTGTAATTGTAAGCGGTCTTGCTTCTCTTATGCTTGGTGAATTCATTATCCGTTCAAATAAAATCGGCATGATTACGCTGCGTGTTTTAATTGGTTCTGTAATTTACCGTGCATTGATGTTCCTTGCACGCCGATACGGACATTACATTCATCTTACGGCAAACGACCTTAAACTGATTACAGGCCTTCTTATTATTGTATGCCTTATTGTTGCAAATCTGCAGGGCAAAAATAAATTTTCGCAGCATTTAAAACGCCCGGAAAAAACTGCAAAAAGTGGAAAAACAGAGTAGGTACAGGAGGAATTGCAAAATGATAGAACTTAAAGATATTGGCATTACATTTCATGCAGGAACTCCTGACGAAAATATTGCGCTTAAAAATATCAATCTAAAAATTAATCAGGGTGATTTTATTACGGTTATCGGTTCAAACGGTGCCGGAAAATCAACGTTGTATAACATCATTGCCGGAACTTTAATGCCTACAAAAGGGCAGATTTTTCTGGAGCAGAAAGCAGAAGACGGAAGCATTATTTCAAAAGATATTACAGGTGATGCGGAATACAAACGCGCAGCTTATATCGGACGAATTTTTCAGAATCCGCTTTTGGGAACGGCTGGAAAAATGTCGCTCGAAGATAATATGATGATTTGCAGCAAAAAAGGCTGGCATGGTTTAAAAATCAGTTTGAACAAAAAGAAGCGTGATGAATTTAAAGAACATCTTAAAGCTCTTGATATGGGCTTGGAAGAACGTCTTAACGATAACGTTGAACTTCTTTCCGGTGGACAAAGACAGGCATTAACCCTTCTTATGGCAGTCCTTTCAAAACCGGCAATCCTTCTTCTTGATGAACATACGGCGGCCTTAGACCCCGCGAATGCCGCTTTAATTATGCGTCTTACAAAACAGTTTGCCGAAGAATACAATCTTACTGTAATGATGATTACTCATAATATGCAGCAGGCTTTGGATTACGGCAACCGTCTTTTAATGATGGATGACGGCGAAATTATTCTGGATATTGGCGGCGAAGAAAAGAAAAATCTTACGCTCGAAGATTTAGCAGAACGATTCCGTCAAATAAAAAACCATTCTATGACGAGCGATAAGATTGTTCTTCAATAAATTTTAATATTCTGGGGCAAACTTAAGTTTAATGCCCCATTTATTATTTCCAGCTTGTGCTTACAGGAGCCGCAAGTCGTGCAGAATCCGCAGAATCATTTGCACTGAATGATATGCGGATTTCTTTTTTGCCTTCTGTAAGTTGTCGTGCAAGTTCAAAACGCTGGCTGAATTTTTCGTTACCAGCATCTGTGCCGTTTTTGCTGTTTACTGTATATTCGGCAATCAAAGTTTCTCCGCTTGCTATACGAATTATTTTTCCCTCATCTTCTTTTAAGAAAGTACAATCTAAACAGATGTCTTTATCAGGCAGCACTTTAAAAATATAAGAGAAACTGCCACCGGCTTTTGCATAGCGGGTAAGCGCGTGAGGATCTGCAACTGAACCGTTTCCACTTTCTTTCATGAACGGATAAGTTGTTTCATTTCCTTCTGTCTGCGCACCGTAGCCAATTCCAATTCCTTCTATATATTTTTCTGCATCTTTAGAAGCCTGGTCTGCAAGTGTCTGAATTGCGGCAAATTCTTCTTTTGAATCTGTAAAAAGCCAGTAAATTCCGTAACGCTGATTATTTATAAGATAATATGGTGAAAATCTGAAAGTTTCCGGCCAGTTTGTATCTTTTAATATGAATGAAAGTTTGGATGAAAGAATTGAACCGCTGTTAGATACAGAATTTTTACTGCCGGTTTGGTCTGCATTATTGTTTTGTGCAAAGGTTTCGCGTTCAAAATGACTGTTTATATCATCCATAAAATCTTTAAGGTTTGTAGAATTTACAAGAATTGTCTCGGTTGCAAGTGGCTTAAGACCGCTTGTTCCGCCATAGTTTCCGTTTAATGCCATGTAAAGCCCGCGGACAATTTTGTTGGCACTTACATCACACTGAACTCCAACCTGGCGCAAAGTCATTTTTGAATCTTTACCAAGTTCTGCTGCAAGTACAACAGGCCCGTATTTGAAGGCATAGGATTTTGGATTATCAGGCAAACTAAAAGCTTTAATCTGCATTGGAATTTTAAGAGTGATTTCATCATCATTCTGCCAGCTGCGGTTAATTTTGATGTAGCCGTTTTCTAAATCTTCCGTGCTGATTTCAATTTTGTTTCCGTTAAGGCATACTTGTGGTGTTTGGGCTGCCCAGTCAGGAATACGCAGGGCAATGGTAAATGTATATTTATCATCATTTTTATTATCTGATACATGTTTTATTACAAAAGAAGCTTTATCTTCATAAGGAATTGCAGATTTTTGAGTTAAAATGATATTTTTCTGCGCCCATTCAACAGACGAACTTGCATACTGATTAACATACAATGTTTCGTCATCATAAAAATAGAAGCTGTCGCCGAGTTTTGTAAAATTTTCAAGGCCTGTTCCTGTACAGCACCAGAAATAGTTGCGGTTAACGTCGGGATTGCAATATGTTTTAAAACATCCTGTTGCCATCGGCTGAAAATACGTTGTCATTCCTGTTTCCGCGTTTACAGAAGCGAGGATTGCATTTACAAAAGTGTTTTCGTAGTAATCAGCGTATTTTTTATTGCCTGTAAGCATAAAAAGCGTGCGTGTAAGTTTGAGCATATTATGCGTATTGCAGGTTTCGCAGTTACAGTTGCTTCGTTCTGCATCAAGAATGTTTTCTTTTCCAAAATGTTCGCATTCACTGTTTCCGCCGGTTATATAAGTATGATGATTTACAACAATTTCCCAGAATGATGCGGCATATTCAAAATATTTTTTCTGTTCTTCTGGAAGTGTTCCGTCTTCAATAAGAGTAACGCATCTGTTTATTGCGCCAAGGAATTTTGGAATCGTGCAGTTTGCATGCTGATTGTTCAGAACTTCCGGGAACATTCCAGGCACTTTGTAACTTATGTTCATGCGTTGAAAAAGATCTTCGTCGTCAAAAGCATGTGCGGCTTGTAAAAAATGGTCTGCTTTTTTGTATTTTGCCTTTTTCGCACATTTATAAAGTTCGTACATGCAGTCATTCATTGCACCGTATTCAATGCCGAGCACTCGTGAACGCTCCTGTGCAGTCCATTTTGACGTTCGGTTGTAAATCCATTCACCAAGCTTTGCTGCAACGTCCATAGCGCTGCCCGAAATTTCTGGCGGACACAATTTTACAGTTTCAACAAGGCCGTTCATTATTTTATGCATCGTATACCACGGAACCCAGGTGTCCGCCGGTGTACCTGCTTCCAGTTTGTCGAATTGAAGTTCAGGCTTTTTGGAATCTGCCATCGTTGCCCCAAAAATAAAACCTGTACCAAGTGCATCCTGACATTCTGCAAGACCATCTATTAAAATGGAAATGCGTTTTGTTAATGTAAGTCCGTCTTTTCCTGTGCATTCTCCGTAACCGCATGCATAGCCTTGTGCTGCTGCTGCAAGGTAATGTCCAAGAGTATGCCCGCCGATTCGTGTATTTTCCCAGCCTGAATATGGGCCTGAACATTTTGGTGGAAGGCCTGCTGTTCTTCTAAAATTAAAAAGAAGACGTTCCGGATCAAAGGTATTTAAGAAATCAACGTCTTTTTGTGTAATCTGAAGGTAAAAATCATCTTCAAGTTTAATCTGGTTAAGGTTGAATGCCCTGATGTTTTTGAAATCAGCGTTTTGTGTTGCCATAGCTTTTCCTCTTGGTGTTGAAATGCAGGATGTCAGAAGGCATTGTCCTGCAAATAAAAATATTAGTTTTGTAATCTTTGTAAATTTATGATGTACATGCCTTTTGTTATGCTGTACGTCCAATTTTGTTTTATTCATCCTGATATTTTAAATCTTCTTTTTCATATACAGATATCGGAGATATGCAGTAAATCCGCTCATGAACCATACAATTCCAACCGACCACCATATTCCCCAGACACCAATGGTAGGAATTGCAGTAAGAATGAACGGAACTGTAAAGCGGCCAACAACTTCGGTAAGTCCGTTTACAATAGAAAAGAAGGCATCGCCAACGCCGTTAAGAACTCCGCGAACCATGTAAATTATGCCAAGAAAGATGTAAAACCAGCTGGAGATTTTTAATGCCGTTGCACCCATCAAAATAACCTGTTCGTCTTTTACAAAAAGGCGTGTAATTGCGTTTCCAAAGAATTGAATTATAGGAATCATGCAGAGTGTAAAAATTGCCATCATAATCATGCTTTTGTGATAGCCGTCTATTACGCGTTCTCTTTTTTTTGCACCAAAATTCTGTCCGCTAAATGTAGATAGGGCTGCTCCCAAAGTCTGATATGGCTGATGAATTACCTGTTCAACGCGGCTGGTTGCTGTAAATGCGGCAACTGCAATCGGACCAAAATTATTTACGACACGCTGTAATGCCATGCACGAAATTGCAATCATCGAAAATTGCAGCGAAAGCGGAACCCCAAGTTTTATACATCTTCCTAAAATTGCATGGTCAAGATGCAGGTCTTTTTTAGTAATGTGAAAATACGGATTTGTTTTAAATGCAAAGGCAAGACATAAAATGCTGCAAATAACTGTAGAAATGAGCGTTGCAATTCCAGCTCCTATAACGCCCATATTAAGCCAGTACACAAAAATGATATCCAGAATCACATTTAAGAAGCAGGAGAAAATCAAAAAGTATAAAGGCGTTTTTGAATCTCCAAGGGCGCGCAGCATTGAAGAGACAAAATTGTATGCTGAAACAAGAAACAGATTGCAGCACATTATTTTCATGTATGCCGCAGAATCCGCAAGAATTGAATCAGGCGTATTCAGAAAAACAAGAATAGGCACGGCCGTTACAAAAGCGAGAGTTCCTATTACAAGCGGCACGACAATCATAATAAAGGCAGTGTTTACAATACAATTCTTTACTTTGTCGGCATTGCCTTCTCCAAAAAAGTGCGAGGTTATTATTCCGCCGCCAGAACCAATTCCATTGCAAAGTGCAAAAAAGAAAAATGTGATTGAACCCGTTGCTCCGATTGCTGCAAGTGCATCCGAACCTATAAATTGTCCTACGATTACCGAATCGGCAAGATTGTACAGTTGCTGAAAAATGTTACCGATAAGCATTGGTACCGAAAAAGTTAGCATGAGTCGGACAGGACTGCCTTCCGTCATGTTGATGATATTTGCTTTCATACAATCTGGATTATAGTGAATGCAATGCTTATTAAATAGTATAATTATATTCAAAAATTCCCCGATTCTGTACGGCAATAGCCCGCATTTTATGGAATTTCCCCGCATTTTTACGGCATGATTTGCTGCGGAATCGTGCTTTTTCATATCGGTTTGTACTTATGTCACTTCTTATTGCATGGCAAACGCATTATAAACATGAATACACAAAAAGAAAAATGCTACCGGTCGAGGTTCGAATTTCAAAATCGCAGGCTCGCCTGC
>CAMOWQ010000067.1 GCA_946628495.1 uncultured Treponema sp.
TATCCAAAGTTCGGTAAGCACCCTCCAAAAGATGCCTAAAATAGAAAATGCGTTAAAAACAAAGCTGCGACAGCAGGTTTGTTTAGCATTTACCTCATAAATGGCTCGGTGTGAGACTTGCGAGCACCGCTTGAACAATGCCAAAAATCGAAGAGCCGTTAAAAAATCTGTTTGTTTATTGTATACTTTGAATATGCATGCGGCCGGAGAATTGAGCAGCGCCTCTGGCGGCCACCGCAACGGGAAACGGGCATGCCTGCATGACGGTTTCCCGTGTGGAGGCTGAGCGTTAGTGAACTGCGAAATGCGACTTGGTGAAGGGATTCTGCCTGAAAAAAGGGAATGTCTGGAACTGAAAAATGGAGTTTTTTATGGTGGAAAAAATGCTTTCTGTAAAAAATCTTACGGCGTTTTATGGAAACAGGAAAATTCTTGATGATGTGAGCATTTCTGTTGCATCAGGCGAACTTGTGTGTCTTTGCGGACGGAATGGAACTGGGAAATCGACGCTGCTTTCGGTTTTGTGCGGACTTTCGGATTCTTCCCTGCGTATTGAACAGCGCGAAGGCGTTTTGAAGGCCGGCATTGCAATGGTCGACGGTATGCCTGTGCGGAAAATGAGCCGTGCAGATTGTGCCAGAAAGATTGCGTATTTAGGGCAGAGTGAATTTTCGGTATGGGATTTTTCGGTCTGCGATTTTGTGCTGCAGGGGCGTTTTGCATATTCAAAAAACGGTTATTATTCGGAAGATGACAGGCAAATTGCCAAAGAATGTCTGAACCGGCTTGGACTTTCGGCTCTTGCAGACAGGTCTGTTCATAATGTGTCGGGCGGGGAATTTCAGAAAGCAAGGATTGCACGTGCACTTGCCCAAAAAGCGGGGTATCTTGTTCTTGATGAACCTGCTGCCGGTCTTGATTTTGTTTATGAGCCTGAAATGGTGAAATTTTTGAAGGAACTTTGCAAAAGCGATGAGGGCAAAATCGATGAGGCGTGCGGTGTTTTGCTTTCCATTCATGATGTAAACGTTGCCCTTCGTTATGCGGATAAAATTGCCCTGCTTGGAGAAGACGGTAAACTTGTTTGCGGAACTTGTGATGAAATTGCAGATGAAAATGTTTTGTCTAATGCATTTGGTAAAAAAATAAAGGTTTATAATCACAGTGAATATGGCTGTAAACAGATTTTGTCTTAACTTGTATTTTATGCTATAAATGTTCATATAAAAAGAATGCCGGAGTGTGATGTAAAATGAAGGGTAATAAAACAATTTCTATCATTACGATTGTGTGTTTTGCAACTGTTATTCTTATTCCTATCGGACTTGTGCTTATGTTTATGTATACCGACTGGAAAAAGAGAATAAAATTTATTCTGTCTGTTGTTCTAACCCTGCTTTATATTGGAATTGCACTTCTTCTTACAATGAGTCCGTCTAATAATTCCAGCGGTATTGCGCTTCCTTTTAATTATTCAAAAGGAAGTACGAATTTTGAAACTAATACTGTAACATCCGCAAAAACTGATGAAGATTTGACTCAGGATTTTGATACGGAACGTCAGTCATTAAAAAAAGATGAAAATGAACTTACTAAAGAGCCTGTAAATAAGCTTCCGTCTTCTGTAAGCAAGAAAAAAGGCATGCCTGCCCGTTCGTTTTGGATTATAATGTTTTTTCTTTTTATGTTGTTTCTTGTCATTATGCAGAACATGCGTAATTCAAAAAAAGGCGGATACGAAAATCCTTATGTTGATGTAAATCAGTATAAACTTCCGCTTACTTCTGAATCGAAAATTCCTTTGGTACATTATCTTCGTGTCAGGCGGAATGCGGATGAAAATTTTCTTTATGCAACAAAAATCAGGCTGACTAAAGAAGACGGCGATTTGCTTATTACAAATAAACGTGTCGTTTTTAAGAGCGATTTGCAGCAAATTGATTTTCCTATTCCTGTTCTTGAAGCGGCACAGTCTATTTCCGGCTCTTGTTTTATGCTTACATCAGGCGACCGTAAATATTATTTTTTTATTGATGAAAGTCAGATGAAATATGCCCTGGCTGTTCTTAGATATGCGGCAGAAAATTATAAAGCCTGATTTTTTGTGTTAATTTAGTGCAGGATGTTTTATGGCGGAATTCTTTTTTCCTGATAAGAATCAAATTGAAGAAAATTTTAGTGAAGCGGCACGTTATCTTGGGTATAGACGTTCTTCTGTTCCTGACAGTGTTGTTACGGAACTTCTTGAAGAATCTATAAAAGAAATGCATGAGGTTATTTCGCCTGCAGCGGTTTATGAAGATTTTCCTCTTGTAATTAAAAAAAATGCGGAAGATGAAAAACCTGTTTTTTGTTTTGGTGATGTTGAAATTGCTTCTTCCTCTCTTTATGATAATTTAAAAGACTGTTCGCATGTAACGATTTTTGCTGCAACTGTCGGGCCTAAGGTTGATGCTCTTATTCGAAAATATCAGCTGATTGCACCTGCAAAAGCATCTGTTATGCAGGCTTGCGGGGCTATGTATATAGAACAGGTTGTAAATCTTTTAAACGACAGTATTAAGGCAAGAAAAGATAAGGATGGTTTTACATGCCGTCCGCGTTACAGTCCTGGATATGGAGATGTACCGTTGCAGGTTCAAAAGCATTTTTTTCGTCTGCTTCCGTGTCAGCGAATTGGCCTTACTTTGATGGATTCTTTAATAATGGCACCGGAAAAATCTGTTACGGCATTTGTGGGTTCGTATAAAAGAGCATAAATAGGAGTTCTGCGATATGAATGTAAACGGAAAATATAAGGCATTTGTTCCTGTTCCTGAATTTAAAAGAACGTGGCCGGGAAAAGTTCTTACAAAAGCACCTTTATGGTGTTCCGTTGATTTGCGCGACGGTAATCAGGCTTTAATTAATCCGATGGGTGTTGCCCAGAAGCTTGAATTTTTTGATTTGCTCGTAAAACTTGGTTTTAAGGAAATTGAAGTTGGATTTCCTTCTTCCTCTGAAACAGAATATCTTTTTATGCGCCGTCTTATTGACGAAAACCGTGTTCCCGATGATGTTAAACTTCAGGTTTTGTGTCAGGCTCGCTCTCATCTTATAAAACGGACGTTTGAAGCTCTTAAAGGCTGTAAAAATGTTATTTTTCATCTTTATAATTCAACAAGTCCTGCTCAGCGAAAATATACGTTTAATAAATCAAAAGACGAAATAAAGCAGATTGCGGTGGATGGTGTAAAATGTATAAAAAATTGTATGCATCTTGCCCCGGAAACTAAAATTCAGCTTGAATATTCACCTGAAAGTTTTTCGACTACAGAAATAGATTATGCCCTTGAAATTTGTGAGGCTGTTGTAAATGAATGGGGCGATCTTGCAACAAAAGATAACAAGGTTATTTTGAATCTGCCTACAACGGTAGAATGTGCGCTTCCTAATCAGTTTGCGGATCAGATAGAATATTTTTGTCAGCATATTTCAAACCGCGAAAAACTGATTATTTCGCTTCATAATCATAACGACCGCGGAGAAAGCGTAGCTCAGTGTGAAATGGGACTTCTGGCTGGAGGCGAACGTGTGGAAGGATGCCTTTTTGGTAACGGTGAGCGCACGGGCAATCTTGATATAGTAAATGTTGCATTGAATCTTTATACGCAGGGAATTGATCCTGGTCTTGATTTTTCTGATATTCCTTATGTTGCAGAAAAATTTACGCATCTTACAGGCATGGAAATTTATGCAAGAACGCCTTATGCAGGAAATCTTGTTTTTACGGCATTTTCAGGTTCTCATCAGGATGCAATACGCAAGGGAATGGCGGCACGTGTGAATATGGACGATAATGCGTTGTGGGATGTTCCTTATCTTACTATAGATCCGCATGATATAGGCCGTCAGTATGAGGGTATTATAAGAATAAACAGTCAGAGTGGAAAAGGTGGTGCTGTATACATTCTTGAAAAATACTTTGACGTTACTGCTCCAAAAGCAATGCATCCGTTTATCGGTAAACTTGTAAAACAGCATGCTGAATTGCTTGGTCGTGAACTTGAAAACAGCGAAGTCTATGAGATTTTTGCCGAAACCTGGCTTAATACAAAATATCCATTAACGGTAAAAGAAATTTCGGAAAAACATATTGAAGGTGAGCGTGGCGAAAATGATGAAGAACACGTTGCCGCTCTTGCAACCGTTGAATGGCAGAATAAATCTTATGCAATTGCGGCTGCAGGAAACGGACCTTTGGATGCCTTTGTAAATGCCCTTAAACAGACACCGGCTCCGCGTTTTAATATTGTTTCGTTCCATGAACATTCGGTAGGAAGCGGTTCTGATACAAAAGCTCTTGCGTATGTTCTTATAACTTTGGAAAACGGAGATGAGGCGTGGGGGGTTGGTAAGAGTTCTAACGTAGGTCGTGCGGGTATTGCGGCTGTCGTGTCTGCATTGAATTACAGCTGTTCACGACAGCCTTTGAATTCCTAGATTATGATGACTAAACTGTCATAATCTGTTTGAATTCTGCATGTCCTGTTTCGTTTTTTACTTTTCCTGTAATCGAAGTGTAGGTTCTGAACGGCAGCAGCGGATATCCGTTTTTGCCAAAAAGAACTGCAGGTCCGTAATTGTACCATGCATAGCGTGCATACAGAGGTTTTTCCACTTTTCTGCTTACAAGTGTAATTGTATTCTGTTTGCCGTCTTTTCCGTTAAATGCAATCTGTGCAGGATAGAAAATGCCGTCTGCTCCTGCAATTTCAAAGCCTGTAAATTCACCTGACGGATTACCTTCTGAAATATCAATTGTATTTCCCTGTTCTTTTTCCATCATAATGTATTCTTCAAGAACCTTGCCGTTGCAGTTCATAAGAAAACCATCATCCGCATTTGCAAAAATGACAGTTATTTTATTTCCGTCTATATAATGATTTTCGTAGCATGGTGCAAGAGTTCCTTCTTCATCAGTTTGTCTCTGATATACAAAAAGGCGTGCTGTTTCTTCCAGGCGTTCTGCAATAGTTTTCTTTGATTTTGGATGAATGTCGTTGAATTGTCCCAAATCGAGTGCAGGTGCCATATATGCGTTCTTTACCGTTGCTGCGACTTTTGCCTGAGCTTCGCGGACTAAACACCAGTGCTTAAAATCCTTGTCGTGCTTGTTTCGATGGGCTGGAAGCTGTACAAAAACAAACGGAAGTTTTTCGTCGTGCCAGTCGCTTCTCCAGTTGTCAATCATTGTAGAAAAAAGCGTTGAATACATTTGAGGTTTGTGGTCATCGCATTCACCCTGATACCAGATAACGCCTTTTAATGTGTATGGAATTATTCTGGAAAGCATGCAGTCGTAAAGGCCTGTAGGACGGTACGGGTTTTTGCATGAACGTGGTCCCGGCCATTTGCAGGCTCCAAGGCGTCGGTTTACTTCTTCCCATTCAATGTCGGGTTCTTTTGCATACAGTTCTGCACATTTTTGCTGCCATTCGTTGTTTTCGATTTCGTACTGTTCGTATTCGCGGCATTGTTCTTCTATAGATTTGCCTTTTGTCGCTTCTTCCTGTTCATCAAGATATGTTTTTAAGTTTGTGTTGCATTCAAGATATTCTTTTCGCATCCATGCAGAGGCACTTGTACCGCCCCAGTTGCAGCCTATTACACCAACTGTTACGCCAAGTTCCGATGCAAGTTTTTTTGCAAAGAAATAGCCGACAGCCGACCAGGATTTTTTCCATTCAGAACTGCAAGTCTGCCATCTTGTATTTTTTTCTGCTTCGTAGAATTTATCATCTTTCCATGCAATTTTATTTGTATAATAAAAGCGTACGTTACATTCGTTTGTTCCGTTAAGTTCAGCAGGACCTTCCGTGCAGTCTTTTAATTCGAATTCCATATTGCTCTGTCCGCCTGCGAGCCATACTTCGCCAACTGCAATGCCGTTAAAGTCTTTTACGTTTTTTCCGTCTGATACTTTAAGACTGCATCCGTTCATTGCCGGTAAAGGTGCGAAACACAGTTCCCAGCGGCCGTTTGTGCAGATTGCCGTGGCGGTTCTGATTTTTTCTCCGTCTGCATTAAAAAAATCTGCTGTTATTTCAATACCGTCTTTTCCGTAACCGAAAATGCATACCGGTTTGTTCCTCTGTAACACACATTCGTCGGAAAAAACAGCTGCAACGCTGAAGTCTTCTCCGTCATTCAAGTTCTGATTTTTCATTTTTCTTTATGTCTCCTTTGTATGGCCGATGGTGGCCGATAATACTGTTTGTTAGTTTTTAGATTGTCCGTTATTATTTGATGTAAGTAATTTTTTAAAGCAGACAGGCCAGAGAATTCCTACGGGAATTAACGTGCAAAGCAGAATTATAGTAAAAGTAATAACCTGTCGGTAAAAAATTCTAAACATAAAAGAAGAATAATATATTTCTGATTAGGTATCAATTAAAAATGCAAAATGGTAATATGCATTTATGAAAAATAACAGTGTAAATAACGACAGACTGGAACTTTTGTATCAGGATAAATGGCTTGCAGTAATTTATAAGCCAGAAGGCCTGCTTTCCGTTCCGTTTGAAGGTTATAAGGGAAAGTCTGCTCAGAGCATTCTTGAAGAAATGTTAAGGCGTCGCGGCCAGATTAATGCGCATCATAAACCTTTTGCAGTTCATCGTTTGGACCGTGATACAAGCGGGGTTATGATGTTTGCCTTAAATGAGCCTGCAAAAAAGAAGATTATGGATAACTGGCATAAAATGGTAACGTCTCGTCTTTACAGGGCATTGGCGGAAGTTTCGCAGTATGCAAAGCGCAATCCGCTTTCGGAAAACGGACTTATTGATGATCCGATTGCACTTAATGCTCACAATATAGGTTTTGTTCCGAAAGACGAAAGTCGTAAATTTAAGACTATGCCGGCCCGTACAAATTATAAAAAACTTAAGGATGACGGAAAATATGCATTGTTTGAGCTTTCGCTTGATACGGGTAAAAAAAATCAGATAAGGGCACATCTTGCGGCACACGGTTATCCGCTTGCGGGAGATAAAGAGCATCGGGCGGTAACAAATCCGTTTGGAAGGCTTTGTCTGCATGCACGTACGCTGGAGTTTGATCATCCTTTTACGCATGAACATCTTGTTTTTGAAGTTCCAGAGCCGCAGGAGTGGTCGGATTATATTCATAAATGCTGATTTTTTAAGAGATTTCTAAGGCTTTTATCATTGAATGCATAGATTCGGTGATTATTTTTTAATTTGCAATTTTATATAATTGTTATGTATATTTTATAAGAGGTTTTTTATGGAAGGATATATTCATCAGCTGGAGAGTTTTGGTGCAGCAGACGGTCCTGGAGTTCGTTTTATTATCTTTTTCTCGGGTTGTCCGTTAAGATGTCTTTATTGTCATAACCCTGATACATGGAAGATGACAGACGGTAAACTTTATACAGTAGAAGAACTTTTGCAGGAAGCAGAAACCTGCCGTGAATATTGGGGAAAGAAAGGCGGTATTACTGTAAGTGGCGGTGAACCGCTTTTTCAGATTGAATTTTTGACTGAACTTTTTACCGAAGCAAAAAAGCGCGGAATAAATACATGTATTGATACAGCTGGTGCTCCGTTCAGGGACGGACGTGCAGAAAATGCAACGGAAGAAGATAAAATCTGGTTTGCAAAATTCCAGAAACTTATGGAAGTAACAGATATTCTTCTTATGGACATCAAGCATATAAACGAAGAAGAACATATCAAGCTTACAGGTTTGACTGGAAAAAATATCCGCAGCATGTTTGCATATCTTGATGAAATAAAAAAGCCTATATGGATAAGACACGTTCTTGTTCCTGGCATTACAGATAATGATGAATATCTTACACAGACACGCGATTTTATAAGAACGCTGCATAATGTGGAAAGAGTAGAAGTTCTTCCATATCATGGCCTTGGTGCAATTAAATATAAGGATTTGGGAATTGATTATGTACTCAAAGATTTGGAAAGTCCTACTGTAGAAAGAGTTGCAAATGCAAAGAAAATCCTTGAATGCGATAAATATACAAAATGGCAGGAATAGACTTCCCGTTAATTTTCTGCCTGTTAATTTTCTAATGGAGGAATTGAAATGAGTAAATATCTTGAAAGAGCAAAAGAAATTCGTGCTATTGCAGAACCACATCATAATTGTGCACAGTCGGTATTGATGTCGTTCACACAGTCTTTGAATCTTGATGATCAGACTGCATATAAAATTGCAACTGCGTTTGGTGCCGGAATGAAATCGGGACTTACTTGTGGTGTAATAACGGGCGGTCTTATGGTTCTTGGACTTTTTGGTGTTGATTCTCCTGAAGATACACAGGCTTTGTTTAAGCATTTCCGTTCGCAGCATTCAGAAATGACAGATTGCAGTGAATTGCTTAAGGCAAATTCGGCAGCTGGCGGTCAGCGAAAAACTCATTGCGATGCGCTTGTGTTCGAAATGGTTCAGTATCTGGAATCTGTTCTGAAAGAAAAAGGTAAAATTTAATACATTTGTTTGAAACATCTTTAAATAGGGTATAAGATGAAATGTATGATATGTTTTAAAAAGCCTTCTGTAAAAAAGATAACGGCTTTTTTTACAATCTTTATTCTCCAAACAGTGCTGGCATATTCAGCTGTAAATTCCGACAGGCGTTTTAGAACCGTAAAGGTCGGCTTCATTTCTGATAGTTTTGACTTTATGAGTACGAATGAGTACCCTGAACAGAAATACGGTTACGCCTATGAATATCTTCAAAAAATCGGAACTTTTACAGGATGGAAATACGAATATGTTTACGGCGACTTTAATTATCTTTATCAGCAGTTAAAAAAAGGTCTTATAGATATTCTTCCTGCCTGTGTAAAAGATCTGGACGTTGATAATACATTGCTATACCCAAAATACAGCATGGCTACAAAAAGCTATTATATATATAAAACAAAATCAAATCACAATATTTATTTTGATGATGTGCAGTCGCTTGAAGGAAAGACAATTGGTGTAATGAATAATTCTCATCATTCTATTCTTCTTGAAGAGTGGCTAAAAAAGAACGATGTGCATTGTAATGTCATTTACTTTGATGCTGAAAAAATCCGCAAATCATATTTTTATGAACTTAAAATAGATGCCGTTGTTGAATCTGATATTATTGCAGCTCCCGACATGGAACCTGTACTCTGTATTGGCAAGACAGATATTCATGTTGGAATTAATCCCGATAAGCCCTGGATTCAAACCGGAATTAACGATGCTCTTTCTTATGTTTACAGACAGGAACCTTATTACAATGTATCGCTGTGGTCAAAATATTATTCAGACAGAAATTATAGTTATGAACTTGAACGGCCTGAATTAAAATGGATTGCGGCTAATCCTAAAATCTGTATAGGCTGTCTGGAAGATGATTATCCTTATTGTTATTATGATTATAAGACAAACAAACCGCGTGGAATCATAGTTGATATTTTTTCAAATACAGCAGGCGGCGGACCTTCTTCGCCTGTAGAAGTTGAATTCCAATTTTTTAAAGATTATCAGTCAATGATGCAGGCTCTTGAAGATAATATTGTTGATGCTGCATTCCCTGTTATGTTTAATTATGCGCTTGCAGAAACTCAGAATGTGCTTTTGACATCTCCAATTGATAAAGTTCCTATGACATTTATGTATAAGAATTCTCAGGTGCTTAATTCACTTGATACTGCACGAATTGCAATGTCTTTTGTTCATATTGCGCCTTATTATGCATATACCTATTATCCTAACGTAAATATAAATCTTGTAAATTCGCGCGAAGCCTGTCTTTTTTCGGTTCTTGCGGGGCATACCGACGGTGCTGTAATGAATACTTATCAGGCTGAAAAACTGGTACGGCGTAACAATAAATTTAAGAAACTTAAACTTTTACAGGTTCCTTATAAATGCGAAATTGCAATCGGTGTAAAAAGGGAAATGCAGCCGCTTGTTATAATATTAAATCATATTATTGCCGATTTTACTGAATCTGACAAAAACAACAGCATATCTGAACATACGGCGTATAATTTAAAATATACACTCATGGATTTTATTTCTGATTATATAGAAATTGTAATTGCAATTGTTATTATTGTGTTTATTCTTGTCGTTCTTTTGATAATTACAATTGACCGCCTTTATGGTTATATAAATTATGATGCCCTTACGCGTCTTTTGAACCGTCGAAGCCTTAACGCAAACTTAAAATCAGAACAGAAAAGTGCCGATGACGGAAAATCTGATTTTTCTGTGCTTCTTGTTGATATCGATGATTTTAAGGCTGTAAATGACATGTATGGTCATACTTGCGGAGATGAAGTTCTTAAGATGATAGCAAAAACAATGTTGCGTGGCGTTAATAATAATGATACGGTTTACAGATGGGGAGGCGAGGAGATTCTTGTGCTTGTTCATGGAAAACCGAGTGTTGTATTGCGTGTTGCTGAACGTCTGCGTCGCGAAGTAGAAAAGCAGATTGTTGTTTATAAAGATAGTGAAATTCATGTAACGGTTACAATTGGTGTAGCAAATTACGAAAAAGGCATTCAGCTTGCCGATTTGTTTGAACAGGCAGATAGAAATCTTTATATTGGAAAACGCAACGGCAAAAATATGGTTGTAAGCTGATATTCAGGCTGTAACTTTTATTGTTTATAATGCCAAGTCTTTTACTCTGATGTTGTGAATTCATCAATTTTCCTGTATATTATCATAAGAAATAGGAATTCAAGTTCCGTATATTTTATATTTTGGAGTTATTATGGATAAGTTGAAAATTTTGCTTGCAAAGGGAAGAATTTATGAATCGGTGTATGAGCTTTTGAGCGATGTAGGCATTTCTATCCATCTACCGGACAGAACTTATTTTCCGACGACAAATCAGAAAGATTTAGCATTTCAGGTTGTAAAACCACAGATAACAAGCCTTCTTCTGGCAAATAACAAAGCAGACATCGGTTTTTCCGGTAAAGACTGGGTTTACGAAAATCAGGTAGAAAATGATGTTGTAGAAATTATGGATTTGGGATTTGATCCTGTACGCATTGTAGCTGCAATTCCAGAAGCTAAAGATTTTGATGCATTGTTAAAAAATCCAGTTACTATTGCAACTGAATATCAGGTTTTGAGCCGCAAATGGATTGAGAATAAAAAAATTCAGGGAACAATCTTCAGAACCTGGGGAACATCAGAAGGTTTCGTTCAGGATACAGAAGATTCTATAGCTCAGATTCTTATTGATAATACTTCTACAGGTTCATCACTTAAGGCAAACAGACTTAAGATTGTTGATACTCTTATGGAAAGTTCAACAAGGATGTATGCAAGCAGGCAGGCAATGGAAGACCCGGACAAAAAGAAGAAAATCCTTGAGCTTAAAATGCTTTTTGAAACTGTTCTTAATGCCCGCGACCGCGTAATGCTCGAAATGAACGTTGCAGAAAAAGATTTTGATGCACTTATAAAAGGCATTCCAAGTATGAAGAGTCCTACTGTTTCTCCGCTTTTTGGTGGAAACGGGTACGCTGTAAAAATTGCAGTTAAAAAATCAGAAGTTCCAACTCTTCTTCCAAAATTGCAGTCGCTTGGTGCAACGGACATTGTTGAATACGAATTGCGCAAGGTAATGCTGTAATTCAGGAGGCATACTAAAATGAGGACGGCAACAGTAAAAAGAATAACAGGCGAAACTCAGATAGAACTTACTCTGAATCTTGATGGAAGCGGAAAATGCGAGGTTGAAAATCCAATCGGTTTTTTTGATCACATGCTTAAGGCTTTTTGTAAGCACGGACTTTTTGATTTGTCAGGAAGCATAAAAGGTGATTTAAACGTAGATCAGCATCATACAATCGAAGATACAGGAATTACTCTTGGCGAATGTTTTAAAAAAGCCCTCGGAAATTGTGCAGGCATTTACCGAAGCGGTTTCTTTATTTATCCGATGGACGAAAGTCTTGCCCAGGCTGCCGTTGATTTTGGCGGAAGGCCTTTCCTTGTTTGCAATGCTGATTTATCAGGCATTCCGTTAGTTTCCTCTTCATCTCCTGAAAATGCTGCTGCAAGTTTCCAGACAGACTGTTTTGAAGATTTCTGGCAGGGCTTTGTAAACGGCGCTTGCTGCAATCTGCATATTGATGTTACACGCGGCAGAAGTGATCATCACAAGATGGAAGCTGCATTTAAGGCCTGCGCTAAAGCTGTAAGAACTGCGGTTCAGATTGATGAACGACAGAATGGTGCAATTCCTTCTACAAAAGGCGTTATTACAGTATAAATTTCAGAGGTTATATGAGAATTACGGTTTTTGGAGATTCTATTTTAAAGGGTGTAACGACTACACCTGATTCGGGACGTATTTTTGATGTAACAGAAAACGATTCATTGTCGCTTGCACAAAGAAAACTTGGTTTTGAGCTGGATAACCGTTCTGTGTATGGTAACATCATCACTAAGTCTAAGGTTAAATTCGATAAATATATTGCAAAAGTAGATTCTGGCGAACTTCCAAAGCCTGATATTTGTATTATAGAATCTGGCGGCAATGATTGTGATTATGACTGGAATCCTGTAAGCGAAAATCCTGACGTACCGCATCAGCCGAAAGTGCCATTAAAAGAATTTATTGAAACGCTTGATGTTATGGTAAAAGAATGCCAGAAGCGTGATATAAAGCCTGTTCTTATGACTATGCCTGCTCTTGTTCACGAAAGATGGTTCGAAACAATCTCAAAAAATCTTAACCGCGAAAATATTCTGCGTTTTATTGGCGGCAATACCGATAAACTGTACCGCAATCACGAAATTTATAATATTTATCTTACAGATTATGCCAATAGAAACAACATTCAGATTGTTGATATGAGGCTTGCACTTCTTGAGACTGAAGATTACCGCGAATATATGTGTATGGACGGCATTCATCCTAACGAAAAAGGCTACGAATTAATGGGACGTGTCTGGGAAAATTTTCTGTCGTATTTTATGCCTGTAAATCAGAAAAAGGAAAACGCAGCTGTGAATGCCGGTTCGTCTGAAAGTGGCACTGCTGGTAAAAATGCCTCTGTTGAAACTGAAAAAACTGCCACAGTTGAAACTGCAAAAAATACTGCAATTGCCGAAACTGACGAAATCATCATTTATACCGACGGCGGCTGTTCCGGAAATCCGGGGCCTGGCGGCTGGGGGGTCGTTGTAATTGCAGGTGGAGTTGCAAAACAACTTTCTGGCGGAGAAGCCCTTACTACAAATAACCGCATGGAACTTTCTGCTGCAATTGCTGCATTGTCTGTTGTAAAAAATACTCCTTCTTTTGAAGGTAAGCCTGTCAAGGTGAATATAGACAGTCAGTATGTAAAAAACGGCATTACATCATGGATAAAAGGATGGAAAGCCAAGGGATGGCAGACAGCAGATAAAAAGCCTGTAAAAAATCAGGATTTGTGGGAAAAACTCGATGTCCTTAATTCCTCTCTTTCTGTTGAATGGAACTGGGTAAAAGGGCATGCAGG
>CAMOWQ010000068.1 GCA_946628495.1 uncultured Treponema sp.
CATTATTGCAAGTAGCCACACCCATATATTACGGCTTACATTCATATTAAATTTCTGGCGGCGGATTAACATATACAATAAATAGTAAATAACAAGAAAAAGCATATACCAGAACTGCAGTTGAGAACTTGTCAAATCTTTCATAAGGATTTTATCAAGGAAACCGGAAACTGCATTTAAAATTGCAGAAGCAAATGCAAGTATGATGTACACGCTTTTATAAGGCATTCCAAGAAATTTCCGCTCATCGGCAGAAACGCAGAGAGAAGAAACCTGTTCTTTTTTTTCAGACTTCTGGAATTTCAGCATGAATAAACCCGCACATACAACAATAAGCCCACAGGACTGCCAGAAACTAAGCGATTCTCCTAAAAATATTACGGCACAGAAAGTCGAAAACAGAATTCGCGAAAGCGCAAGAACACCATAAAGGCTTACAGGAAGTTTTTTAAGAGCAGAAAAACCGCAGATCCATGCAAGAAAAATACAAAATGATTTTATGGCAATATAGAAGAAAAATTTCGGCTGCATACCACCTGCATTCGGAGCCTGAGGTATTACAAATAAAAACGAAATTATAGTATAAGCAACCAGAACTTCCAGAACGGTATTTTTTTGCATTGCAAGTTTTTTTGCAATCTCACGGCCGCCTTTAAGAAGCCCGTAAACAAGAACAAGTAGAACCCATTTCATATAGAGCAGATAATACAATATTTTTCGAAATTTGCCACTCGTCTTTCAATGTATTATAATTATTCCCGTGAATAAAATAGAATTCTGGTCGCTTGACCCTGTAAATAAAAAATACATCAAAACAGAAAATCAACCTCTTTCAGTATTTCCAACAATTGTAAATCCTGCAAAAAAAACTGTTTACTGCAAACGCTGTCACCGCTGGGAATACATAATTGGATTTAAAAATAACATATTAATTTCACAATGCGGTTCAATTTACAAACCGCCGTTCGTTCCAGAAAACGTGCTTATTAATTACGGATATCACGTCCGCAGAATGAATGACATGTATATAATAGATGTAAAATCTCAAGGGACAGTTTTAAAAGACCGCAAGACTTATTCTTCTCAATACATACTTAATATGAATGAAAAAGTTCTTTATAAGGACGGAAAATCTGTATTCACAAACGAAGACCTGGCTTATTCATTGTGCAAGGAAATAACAGACGAAATCATTGAAGAAATGGCCGAAAAATACAAATTAAAATTCGGCATTAAACCAACCGTTGCTTCAAAATTCAAGGGATTTAATCTGATAATAGGTTACATGCTTGCTCCGTTCAACATTAACTTTTACAAAATTGCGCATCACTGGGGATTAAATCCCTACAACAAAGAATTTGCAAACCTTTCTTCCGGCGACACTCCAACTGCAGAAAACGAAATGTTCGAAAGCATGGATATAAAACCGACAAAAACCGTAAGAAAACTTTATCAGCAGAATCCAGAAAGTGTAATCTGCTATGCAGCCACAAAAGATTTGGGCATAACAGACGTAAACATTCTGCAAAAATCATACAGCAAGGAATTTTACAATTTTCTTAGCTTTAACAATATTTCGTTTGCCGGCGGAATTCTTTTTTATCCTTTGCAGGAATATCTTAAGGCGTTTTGTACCGATATCCTGCGTATTTCAAATCAGAAAACGCTTTGGAATTCACTGGAAAGAACTTTTAAATATTTCTATCAATCCAGAAACAGCTATTTAGTAACCGATGGTATTACCTCTTATACACAATGCAATGAACATTTGACCGACACAGAAAAAAAAGACATCATGAGCGAAGGTTTTAATAATTATACGCATGATTTTCTTATAAGACGCATTCATCAGCTGAATCCAGATACAAGCATAAACGGAGAAAATGGAAAAGCTCCTGTTAATCTTCTGTTTGATATTGAACCAAAATTCATGGATCTGGAATACAAAGCCGGAGATGAATGGACAAAAAAACGCAATCCTGCAACAGGCGAAGAAGAATATGTAAAAGTAGAAGACAAAGACCGTTATTGTTTTTATGTAGCAAAAGATTCTTTTACTTTAAGAACCATCGGAGCCGAAATGCACAACTGCGTAGGCTGGGGATATGCTAATTCGGTTTTTAAAAGGCATTGTACAATCGTTTATGCAATGCACAAAGGAAAATACAGGATATGTATAGAAGTAACTCCAGATTTTTCGATACGTCAGGCTTTGGGACCGTGCAACCATCCTTTACAGGGCGACGATTTAGTAGCCTATGCAGAATGGTGCAAGATTAATAACATTCAATTCAAGAAAGCCTTTCGTCCGTATTGTGCCCAGTAACAGACTTTGATTTATAAAGCATACTCGGGCGACCGCCAGTTTCGTAATTGATTGTCTCTTCAATTTGTCCGGTCTGAACAAGATATCCAAGATAATGTCTTACCGTTACGATCGAAATTCCAAGTTTTTCTGCTATAAAATCTCCGCTCTGCCAGCCTGAAGCAGACTCGAAATATTCAATGATATTCTTGAGCGTTTTTTCCTGAATGCCTTTAGGATAGCCTTTTCCATCTTTTTTTACAGGAGCAGGGGTTGCAATAATATTATCAATGAAATTCTGATTTAATACCGAAGTTCCTTTTAAAAAAGATTCCTTTGAAGCAAATTTTTCCAAGGCAACCTGAAAACGTTCAAATGCAAACGGTTTAATAAGAAAATCCAGAACACCAAGATGCATTGCCTGTTCAAGAGTAGGAGTATCATTTGCGGCAGTAACCATAATAACTTCAACATCAAATTTCCGCCCGCGAATCTGTTTCAAGGTTTCTATGCCGTCCATATATGGCATGAACACATCCATAATTACGAGATTGACTTCATTTTTTTCAAGAAATTCTATGGCATCCTGACCGTTTCTGCAGGAACCCGCAACGGTAAATCCTTTGGTACGCGTAACATACTGTTCATTAATCATTGCAACCATCGGATCATCTTCGACAATCAGAACTTTGTACACCGTCATATACCCCTTGCCTTTAAGCTCCTTTATATTTTAAGCCTCTTTGAACGAAACTGCAAATACAGAACCAATACCTTCACGACTTTCAAAAGAAAGAGTTCCTCCAAGGCTTTCGACAAGCTGTTTTATATGATACAAACCTGTTCCCCTTCCCTGTCCTTTTGTTGAAAAACCTCTTTCAAAAATCCTGTTTTTAATATTTTCTGGAATTCCACAACCGTTATCTTCTACAGTTATAAGACATTCGCCAGGTTTTGTGTAGACACCAAATATCAATTCGCGTATGCATGAATTTTCGGAAGATTCTTTTTTACCATTGCTGCCTAACGATTGCAGTGAAATTCGCTTCATATTCATAGCTTCCAGGGCATTTTCTATAAGATTTCCCGAAATTGTTACCAAAGCCTCCGAGGGAATATTAATATCCGCGTTTTTGTAGCAGATGCCTTCTTTTAAGATGAATTTTACATTGCATTCCGAGGCACGGGCAATTTTTCCAATAAGCAGGGCAGCAAACGAGGCATTTTCAACTGATTTCATTACCGTGCTTATAGTTTCTCTTTGAATTATAGAAATATTTTCTATATAGGAAATTGCCTTTTCATATTCGCCAATCTGAATTAAACCAAGAATTACATGCAGCTTATTTGTAAAATCGTGATTGTTGGCGCGCATTGAATCAACAAGATATTTTGTACCTTCAAGATCTTCTGCAAATTCAAGAAAACGCTTTTTTATTTTTCGCGACAAAGTTCTGGAAATTACAATTTCAATTAGAATGGAACACAAGGTTACAACAACAAAAAGCATTACTGTTCTTAACGTAACCGAGTGAATGGATTTTCGAAGCATGATTGTCATTATAAAACCGCAGTAACCCCCGTTTTCATCGTAAATTGCCGAATAACAGCGTCTTTGCGGTCCGGAAGGTCCAATACTGTCTTCCGTATAAAAATCATTTTGATGTTTTGAAAAATCTGGACGATGCCCGTCATACCTGCAGCCAATAAGACTGTGATTTGAATGATAAATTCGAATGCTTTCCGTATCTACAATCGAAAGAACGTCAACATCAGACAAATTCTGAGTGATTGCATCCATATAAACAACAAGCTCTTCAGTATTTTTATTCCTTACAAGACTGTAGATTTTTGACATCAGTTCCGCAGTATCATGAAGGTTCTGATTAAAAGCTTTGTCATTAGCATTTACATTAATTAAAGTTCCGCCGACGCTAAGCAGAATCGTAATAAAAATAATAAGTACAAGATGAGTCATCTGCATTTCTTTGCGGATTTTGTTCAGGCTACTTTTTCCTAATTTTTCTCTATTCTGACTGCTCACAATATGAATATACCATAAATATAAGTTTAGAAAACCTTTTGAAAGTAAAAAAAGAATAGAATATATAAAAATACTTTTTCTTTCTTTCCAAAAATTGCAAAATTTTCCTTTAAGAATATTATAAAAGCATAAAAAAGACAGTGTGGCTTAGTTTCGCTTGCCATTGCCATGCCATGCGGCCTTACATTAGGAAGTAAAGCTAAAAATTGCATGCGCAATTTTCTTAACGCTTTGCTATTGAACACCGGCCGCCTGCCGTGCGGCCTTACACAGGAGGTTTTTATGAATAATGATTTCTATCAGGATCTTAATAAACTTGCAAAGAAAAACGCAGTAGTTCTTTTTGGAAGCACAATGGATTGGCTTATTCCTGTTTCTGAATTGGCTCAGTCTTTTGAATTGAATTTTAAGCTTTACAATAGAAGTTTTAAAGACCTTTCAATTAAAGATGCAGCTGCGGCTTTTGAAAATGCAATTAAACCTATCTGCCCGGAATCTCTGATTATTCACATTGGAGAAAATGATCTTAATTTATTTAAGAACAACCAGACAGAATTCGATACCTTATATACAAATCTGATTGGAACCATTAAAAAAAGCCTTCCTAAAGCCAGAATAGGACTAGTTTCTCTGTATAACAATTGTGATTCACAAATTATTTCTGAAATGAACCGCCATATAAAAGCCGTTGCAGATTCAGAAAGATGTGAATTTATAAACATCGATAACGCAAAAATATGGAATCCTGAACTTTCAAGACAAGTTATTTCGTTTGTATATAATCTTGGTTTTGAAAACAGAGCACCTATAAAAAAACCGTTGTGCGAAACAGCAAAGATTCTTTACAGCTATGCCTACAACAGCAATTTGTTCCAAGAAGAACTAAACAATACCTCCGCTGTATCTGCATAAACAGCTGCTCAAGATATAATTAAAAAAGTTTTATAGAAAAGCCCTTTGGCTGTCCAATTGATGTACATAAATGTAATACTTCTGGACAGCCTCTTTTTTTTAACTTCTACGTCTAATAATCTGATTATTCCAGATCAAGCTTTTTAGAGAAAATCACATGAGTTGCCGCAAAGTTGAACACAATAAAGAAGATATTCAAAATCATCATTTTAAATACTCCCATCTGAATAGCAGCAGTCATACTCCTCAAATTATCAAGATTGACATCCATATGAGGGAACAATGCAGAAAATCTTGTATACACAAAAATCATGACGATTGCGGTAATGAATTTTGCAAGACGGCTGTTTTTCTTAAAAAGCGTTCCGAATGAATGCAGCAGGAAGCAGAATGTTATGAACATCATTATATCAATTAGATACATGCTGATTGAATCAAAAACCATCCAGCCGATTGTTAAACCGCTTTCGTTAATTTCGCGCAAAAATGGAAGATTTTCGTAATTAATATATGGAACAAATCTTATAAAACAAAGCAGGAAGGAACCTACAATAACAGCTCCACTACAGAACATCCACAAAACATCGGCAATAAAACGTCCCCATAAATGTTCGCCAATAGTAACTGGCAGTGCAAGATTAAGATAGGCTTCATCTTCAAGCATACTTTTCTTAAAGCGCCTGTTCAAAATGACAATCGTTACAATAATTATTGCAACAGAAAGCACTGTAAACAAGAAAGAAAGAAGCGCAATATTTCCGATTATAGCATTGCTGGATTCATAACTGTAATGCATGCTAAAACCAGAATCACTATGACGAATCATATCCTGTATGTCAGCAGGAACAGAAAATATTCCAATAAGAAAACCAACAAACAGAAGCACACCATACATAGGAAGCAGAATTCTGTATGAATGTTTCAATTCATATTTTATAACCTTACCAATTTTCTCAAACGGATTTCTTTTATTTAACATCTGAATTCCTCCCTAAAAAGAGCATCAATAGATTTTCCGGTTTCTTCGCGGATATCATCAACATCACCCTGTCTTACAATATTGCCTTCCTTTAAGAACACAATATGATTTAAAACAGGTTCAATATCAGTAATAAGATGTGTCGAAAGAACAACTGTTGCATTTTCCTGATAATTCGAAATTATTGTATTAAGAATATAATCTCTGGCAGCAGGGTCTACTCCACCAATTGGTTCATCAAGAAGATACAGAGGAACTTCCCGGCTCATAGTAGAAATAAGCTGAACTTTTTCTTTTGTACCTTTTGACATTGCCTTAAGTTTATCGCTTGGTTTTATTTTAAGGCTTTCAAGCATATCAAATGCCTTCTGCTTGTTAAAATTACTGAAAAAATCATTCATCATGCAGAACAAGTCCGAAACATTCATCCAGTCATTTAAATATACTCTATCCGGCTGATATGCCACTACATTTTTAGATTCTGCACCCGGCACAAGACCGCAAACCTTAAGTTCACCACTTGTCGGTGTAAGAATACCAGCTGCAAGTTTTAATAAAGTCGTCTTACCGCTGCCATTCGGGCCCAGAAGACCTACAATTGCCCCTTGAGGAAGTTCAAGATTTATTTTGTTAAGGGCATTTTTACTTTCGTATCTTTTTGTAAGATTACAACATTCAAATACATTGCTCATTATTCATTGTCCTCCTTTTCGTTAATTTCCGATTCAATAAATTCTAAAACCTGCTTTTGCGAAAAACCATATCCCTGCATCTTTGCAAGAAACGATTCAATTTCTGCTTTTGCAAATTCCTTTTTCATCGATTCAATCATCTCCTTGTCGTCTGTAATAAAACGCCCGGAAGTACGTTCCGTCCGCACAAGTCCAAGCCTTTCCAATTCCACAAGGGCTTTCTGCATTGTATTAGGGTTTACTTTTGCCGCTACCGCAAGTTCCCGCACAGAATCAAGCCTGCTGCCTTCCTTAAATTCACCTGATATTATCCCTGCTTTAAAAAAATCTAAAAGCTGAAGATAAATCGGCTTGTCATTTGTAAATACAAATTCTTTCATACAAAAAGCAAAACGCCTCCTTTTTCAATCTGTATTACTGTACTATTTGTATAATACAGTAATACAAAACATATGTCAACAAAAAAAATAAAGGGGATATCTAAAACAAAATGTCTTAAATATCCCCTTTTACACAGCTATTCAATTTTTAACGAGTAACAGTCGTACTGCGGCCTGATAAATTTGAATCTAAGAAAGTAAATTTTCCAATATTATGCCATGAACCGTCTTCTATCTGGCACCACAAATAGTAACTGTTTTTGTCTGAACCTGCATTTGCAAAAATTTTGTATGCATTCCAGGCACCGTCCGGTGTATAATTTCTTGGAGAAATACTTACACTATCATTATAGTATTTTTCCAAATAAGAACTATCTATCTTTAAGCATGTAAATGTATGTTTCGGATCTGAATAATAAGTAGAATCATCAGATGAAATTACAAAACGTCTTGCATTAATTGAACTTGTATTTTTAAATCCCCATTCAAAGATATAACTGTTTGTATTGCTTGTATCAATTACACCGCCAAAGTCAGCCTTAAGAGATGAAACAGCTGTTGTTGTAGTAGTGAATTTACCTAAATTATAGAATTTGCTGCCCATTTCTGCCCACAAATAAATATCATTATCAGAACGGAAACTTACTGATACATTACTATATTTAGTAGCAATAGAAACTCTGTCTGTTGAATCTGCCGGCCAGTAAGATGAAGGAATTACTTTTGCCTTTAAGGTAGAACCTTCAGAAGCGTTACTGTTTTCAGAAAGACTGAATGACTTTGCAAGAAGCATTAAATTACCAGGCTTTGTCCATTTGAACGTAGTTCCGGTTTCTGTATATTCATAAGTCAGAGAAATACTGTTTCTAATAGTTGTAAGATCAGAATTGGTAACAATTCCCAAGCTTGCCGACATATCTCCACCACAAGATGCCAGCAAAAGAACTAATGCCGTAAAGACAAAAGATAGATGAAATTTTTTCATGTTAAAACCTCGAAATAAACTAATAATATGCTTAATATATCACACTGCAAAATACTAAGCAAATATAAACAGATTTTATATTAAAAATATCTGTTTTCTTCCAAGTAATAAAACACGTAAGAAAATAAAAAATGCTTCTTTTTCCGCACAATTGCATACACAGAAACCTTGATTCATCTTTCTGCATTCATTGCTATATAATGCCTACTGTATTTTTATATATATTTTTCATATTTATGGAGAACTTTTATGTCAGAAAAAAATATTGAGTATTGTTCAACCTGGGCCAGTTCACAATATGACGCAGGATATAAAGCACCAAGTGCAGATTTGCCAGATTTTACAGATTGCACTTTAAGGCAGATAATACGGGTTTCGGGCGGAGCAGAAAGAATTCGCGTACGCTTTTCTAATTTCTTGGGAAAAACACCGCTTGAACTTAAATCGGTACACATTGCAAAATCTTCAGAACAGGGAACAGGTCATATAGACCTTGCAAGCGACACAGTAATAACGTTTGGTTCAAAAGAGTCTGTTACAATACCGGCAGGAGAAGAAATTATTTCCGATACCTTTGATTTTAAATTTGATGCACTTACAGAACTTGCCATAAGCATTTTTTATGGAAATATGCCGGAAATCGTTACTGGTCACGCCGGTTCAAGAACATTTTCATTCTTTCAGAAAGGCAATCATGTAAGCAACTACGAAATTTCAACAGAAAATAAATTTGCACACTGGTACACAATTACTTCCATCGACGTTGAACAAACAGACCTCTGCAATGCATATAAAAAAGCCGTTGTTTGTTTTGGAGATTCTATTACAGACGGACGCGGTAGTACCGATGACAAGCAGAACCGATGGACTGACATTCTGGCACAACGCCTTCAATCACAAAAAGAAACACAGAATATCTGCGTATTAAATCAGGGAATCGGCGGAACACTTGTTGCATTCAATGGTACGGCACGTTTTGAAAAAGACGTTTTAAATCAGACAGGACTTGCGTATGTAATTTTACTTTACGGAATTAACGATATAATCTATGCAAATCTTCCTGCTCAAAAAATAATTTCTGTTTATAAAAATATGATTCAGCAACTTCACAAAAAAAACGTAAAAGTTTTTGGAGGAACAATTCTTCCGTTTGGAAAATGCGGAGATTATACAGAAGAACGCAATAATGAACGAAAACTTGTTAATGAATGGATTAGGAATACTACAGCCTCCGAAGGTGGTTTTGATGCCGTAATTGACTTTGAAGCTGTAATGAAAAATCCAGACTCAGAAAAAGATATGGCCGATGCCTGCAACTGCGGAGACGGACTGCATCCAAGCCCGCTCGGTTACAAAACAATGGCAGAATGCATCGACCTTTCTATTTTTTCATAAATTAATATCTGCAGAATTATAAACTGAATTTTGCGCCGGCACACAACTGAAGGTCGTAAACGGCAGATTTGTTTTGAGAAGTCTTATTCCATATAATAAGATTATCCATTCTGCCGTAAACCGCAATTGAATCCGTAAAATTATACGTTCCATTAACCGAAAGCCTTAGGTAATGAGAAATATTGCCTTCAAAATCAGGATTTTTTGGATTACCTTCAAAATCGGTACGTATATCTTTTGCAAAAGGAGCAAGTGGTGCTTTACCGACAATCCAGTCGCTGTCGCCGGCAACAGAACTGATATCTTTATAAGAAAAACCGTGTGCCATGTAGAAAAGTTCTGCACCAGCCGACCATTTTCCGCAGCTTTCATAAACAGCATTAAGATTTGCGGTAATACAGTTTCCGCCGTATTTGTAACCGATGCATTCCGTAAAATATACAATTTCAGGGTACATCATAAAACACCTTAAATCACCATAAAGGCTAAGGCCCTGCTGTTTCTGATCTTCAATATAACGTTCGCGGATATAAAGATAAGGATCTGTATACACAGCTTCTGCCGACAACCTTAAAATGCCGCTTTCAACAGGAAGAATATATTTTGCACCTAACTGATATCCCATTTTTGACGGACGCCACGGTTTTTTAGACTTTGCGTCAGGTTCACCAAAAGGCATATCATCAAGAACAACCGAGGCAAACACCGAAAGATTCCTGAAAATTGTATAATTATAATCGACTCCAAGAATAGAATTGCTGTTTCCGCGAATAAAGTAATTATGGAAGAACCCCGCCGGATTAAATACCCTTAAATCAAGAGTTGAACTTGCAGACTGATACATCATTCCTTCTGCAACGCCAAGGCTCATCTTATCTCCAAAAAATCTAAAATCAATTCTATGCGTCATAAACATTTTTATTCCGTCAACAGAAAGATTTTGAGAAATACTGCCTTCATTTTCGCTTGTCTGCGGATGAGGATAAAAATTTGCTACAAAAGTATATTTAAATGAATCAAAATAGGTAGAAAAACGCAACGCATTGTCATAAAGCATATTGCCGCCAAGAAACAGATTGCCTGTTTCTCCAAAACCCCATCGCATTACATCTCGTCCTAAAGAAAGGCTCCAGTTTTCCCCGCCTGCCGAACAGATTGCACGGTCTGGAAAATTCAGGTCTATATTTGCAGCACCTGCGACCGGTACAAAAGGAATGTTTGTATTAAAGACAGGCTTATAAAGCATATTAGTGCCGTCTGTCTGAACCTGCCCTGAATTCTGTCCAAGATACATTCTGCTGTACGAATAAAAATGCCTTGCCATCCACAATTCTGCGGCAACCTCAGCAAGATGTTTTCGCTGCCCAAAGGAGTATGCCCAGTCTTCTGTTGCATTAAAATTTTCCGGATTTGTATGAATATACATTTCAGGCTGAAAATTAAAATCAAACTGATATTCAAAAAACTCTTCTGCAGAATCCGAAAGCAGCTCTACAGTTTCGTTGTAAAGCTGAAACAGAGCTTCTTTTTCATAAGATTCAGGCACATCAGGAAGTTTGTCGAGCATTTTTATAAGTTCATCGCTTGACCACGGGCCTACTGAAGACGGCAATGCATATCCCTGACTTAAATACAGGGTACATAAATTCTTATAAACTTTTGATTCAACAGACCATATTTTCTGATTATTTTTCTGTGCAAAAATCATTGCGGCAAACAATCCCGACAGAATAAAAACTAAAAAAATTTTTTTCATAAAACTACAATCCTTAAAAAATCTGTTTTTTATTTAATCCAAAATTATAATAGCATTTACAACAATACCTTCACAATACAAAGCCCGCAGATAAGAAATAATTGGTAAAATTGCTTTTTTTGACTTACTATATAAATAAGATGATTGAAGTCGAAACCCGGGTTAAGCTTCCTTTTTTGTGGGGCAAAGCCGTTTTTAAAAAGAAGAACTGGTCTCAAATAAACCTGATTGTAGGTCCAAACGGTTCGGGAAAAACTTTGCTTGCACAGGGGCTTTCCAAACAGTTTGAACAGGCTGGATATGCCGTGCGTTTTGTAAAGAGCGACCGCGGAGACCGTGCAGAACAGTTTGCATTCTTAAAAAGCAACGAAAAAATCCGACAGAAGATTGAAAACGTACTTTCAAGCATGTTCGGAAAATCAATTAAATTTATAGAAGATATTGACGGAACTCTTATACCGATTGTAGAAAACAAAGCCTGGAATGTTGAATATATGCTGGAAGATGCGGAATGTCACGGTTTACGCGAAATTATCCTTCTGCTTATAAGCCTTTACCAGAAAACCGGAAATATAAATTCAGGAACTGAATCTGGGGCAGGAAGCGGCAATTTAAAAAACGTGGCAAACAATAGCGGTGCTGCCGGCGAATGCATTTTCTTTGACGAACCGGAACTTCATCTGCATCCGCAGTTCCAGACATTTTTTATGAATGAAATCCGAAAAGAAGTTCAGCATTCAAGCCGTAAAATTTTCTTTTTGATTTCGCATTCGCCATTTTTTATTGATCTGCGAACACCAGAAGATTTAACGGGCGTTGTAGTATGCCACATTAACAAAGTACCGACGAGTATAGAAGAATTAAACGAGGAAGACGACCAGCTTTTCCGCCGCTTTTTACCGCGTTTTAATACTTACCATAAACAGTTTTTCTTTTCCGATAATCAGATTTTTGTGGAAGGCTATACCGACCAGCAGATGTTTACGTATCTTCTGCCCTTTATAGAAAATGAATACAGCGCGGCAGGAACTGGAATAATTGACGTTGGCGGTAAAGATGAACTTGGCGTTTTCTGTAAAGTATGCTCACTTTTGGGAACGAACAGCCGGATCATTACAGATTTGGATTCTCTTTTTAGCGGAAAACTGCGTGATGTTTTTTGCGAAGATGAACGCGTAATTTCATGGCTTGAAAAACAAAGGGAAAAGCAAACAGCCTTTTATGAATCAATTTTTACCGCAAAAGAACTTGAACAAAAAATTACGCTGGAAAAATTAATACGCAAACTTGAACGCATGCTTATTGAAATTGGCAAAGCTGTAATTGAACTTTCGTCTGCAGAAATAAAGACGGAATTAAAAAAGGATTCAAAAAATCACCCAAAAAACAAATCTCATCCAAATCTCCACGACGCAGAACTTCTGGAAATTCTCTTACAAAAACTTGCTCTCTTGCAGGAAAAACACGAAAACGCCGAAGCCGTAGATACTTATAAAACCGTTTTATTGCAGGGCGTAAATGCAATTCCGGAACTTTTAGAAAAACTGCTGCCACCAAAACTGGCCGCAACAATTCCTCTTGTAAAAAATTTGAGCGCCCTTGTTCTCGCCGCAGCAGAAGCAGGTCGTGTTTACATTTTACACAAAGGCTGCATTGAACATTACTACACCCAGAATACAATTTTATTCATGCCGGTTTCTGCCAAAGACAGGCTTTTCCGCAACGAATTAGATTTTATACAGACAGCTCATAAGAAAACCGTCCGTAAGAAATATGAAGATTTAATTGCGCTTTTGGAGAAGGCGTGTTCCACGGGGTGAGATGCTTTTATTCCTCAATGTTACTCCGGCAACTTAAGATTCGTTACGTCAACCATTTCGACAATGTGAGTTTTCTTTTCCTGCTGAATAAATCCAAG
>CAMOWQ010000069.1 GCA_946628495.1 uncultured Treponema sp.
TTGACTGGCAGCGATTTTTTGTGTATGCCTGTATTTATAATGCGTTTGCCCTGCTTCTTATTGAAACAAGTTCTCATCTGAATTATAGTTAAAAATATAGTAGGGAAAATGAAATCAATATCAGATACAACAAAAGGCATTATTTTAATAATCTGTTCTGCATTTTGTTTTGCATTAATGGCTGTTTTTGTAAAGCTTGCCGGTAATATCCATTTTGTACAAAAGGCATTTTTTAGAAATGCCGTTGCATTTATTATTGCTCTTGCAGGCACTCTGAACGATTTTAAGAAAAACGGACGGGATGCCATAAAATTACCAAAAGGTGCATTTTTATATATATTTCTTCGCGCCGTTGCAGGCTCTGTCGGAGTTTTCGGGAATTTTTACGCGATAGACAGGATTCTTCTTGCCGATGCTGCAATTTTAAACAAAATGGCACCTTTTTTTACACTGGTTTTCTGCTACATCATATTAAAAGAAAAAATCAAACCTGTTCCAATGCTATGCATTATTACAGCGTTTCTTGGTTCAATACTTGTTATAAAACCTTCTTTCGATTTTTCAAAAATGCTGCCAACCCTTGTTGCGTTTGCCGGTGGTGTAGGTGCGGGACTTGCTTATGCCAGTATCCGTAAACTCAGTTACTTAAAATGCAACGGTAAGCTTATAATTTTATTTTTCTCGTGTTTTTCGATGATGCTTTCCGTTCCATATATGATAACAAACTTTAATCCTATGACTTTACAGCAGTTTTTGTGTCTTTGCGGGGCAGGTTGTTGTGCTGCAGGCGGACAATTTACAATTACGGCCGCTTATTATCATGCACCGGCAAGTAAAATTTCAATTTATGATTATTCACAGATTATTTTTTCTACAATGTTAGGCTTTATTTTCTTTGGACAAATTCCAGACTGGATGAGTTTTGCAGGATATGTAATTATTATTTCAATGGCCATCGTAAATTATGTGTATACGCACCGCCATCAGGACTGATTCAATTAATTTTTTTTGTTAGGAATATTTTTATGCTTGATTCAGAAAATAATACATTGTCCCAAAAAGATGAATTAAAATGGTATTCGCGCACAGAATGCCTTGTCGGTAAAGAAGGAATTAAAAAACTTCAAAATGCAAGAGTTGCTGTATTTGGCATTGGCGGAGTAGGCGGGCATGTTGTAGAAGCTCTCGTACGAAGCGGAATTTGTAATATTGATATAATTGATAACGATTCAGTTTCTCTAACAAATATTAACCGTCAGATAATTGCCCTTCATTCTTCAATAGGCAAAGCAAAAGTCGATGTAATGAAAGAACGAATTCTTGATATTAATCCTGATGCAAATGTTCGTACATATAAATGTTTTTATCTTCCGGAAACAAGTTCGCAATTTGATTTTTCTGAATATGATTATGTTGTTGATGCAATAGATACTGTTACCGCAAAACTTGCATTAATTACTCAGGCAAAGCAAAGCGGTGTTCCTATTATATGCAGCATGGGAACGGGCAATAAATTAAATCCGCTTGCATTTGAAGTAGCAGATATTTCGCAAACTTCTGTATGCCCGCTTGCGCGAGTAATGCGACAGGAATGTAAAAAACGTGGTTTAAACGATGTAAAAGTCGTTTATTCAAAAGAAAAACCTGTAGATGCACAATCTTCCGAAAAAAAAGGCAATTCATTAGCTCCTGCAAGTTGTGCTTTTGTACCGTCCGTTGCAGGATTAATAATTGCCTCCGAAGTTATAAAAGATTTATTAAAATAGTTTTTATGGATTTGCAGGTGCAGGAATCGTTATTGTTGCATAGTAAGAATGATATGTTTGATGTGTTCCATCAGTTTTTTCTGCAAGAAGTATTACATAATAAACACCATCCGGTTTGTTTGTCATATCAATTGTAAAGGTTCTTGAGGTTTCAGTCTGTAAATCACCGTCAAAATACCATTTATAGCTTGAATATTCATCACCTGCCGTAAATGTATATGTGTTTTCATTTTTTTCAAAAGAAACATTTATATCGGTACGGTCTTCTTCAACGGTTACATTTGAAACTGTAACTGGAATTGTAATTAATAGTTTTCCGTTTTCATCAACTGTACAGGTAGTTCCATCTGTAAGCTGTCTGATTGTGAATTTTGTATAATTTGTGCCTATTAAACCGCTTGTCTTTTCAGAAAGAAGCTGCAATGCCTGTGTATAATGTTCAGGCTTTATTTCTATTGGATTGGTAGTTGTAAGGTTTGTATTAATTTTTATAAATGAATTATCATCAAGCGAAATTTTTGAAACATACGCATCGTCTTCAAGAACAAGCGTACCGTTTATAGAAGCTTCTGTTGCATTAGAACCAGTTGTCATTGTAATAATTTTATTGTTTGTAAGCGAAAGTGAATCAATATGAATGTTTTTAAGTATAAAAGGCACATCGGTTGCAGAAGAAAGGTTTTGAATTTTATCTTTACCGTTTGCTTCACCTTGTATACAAAGTGTATGAGCCTGTTCTCCTGTAAATGTTGCAGGTATTGCTGTATCGCCTGTAAGATTTCCGTGAATAATAATTTTCCAGTCAATATTGTTTGCAGCATGTCCTGCTTCTTTTAATGCAGCAATTGAGTTCAAGGCTTTTTCTATGCTTGCCAATGGATGAACTGAAGAATAACCGTTGTTTGTATTATTTCCTGCTGGTGATGGTGCAATATGAAGTGTGTCTACAAAACATGCATAAAATGTTCTGTTTCCTGTATTGTTCTGAAGTTTTAAAAACGCATTGCCGGCAAAATTCTCATCTTCATACCAGCCAACGAATAAATATCCGTCTTTTTGCATTTTTGGAAGATTATATTCTGTTCTGCGTGAATAAATATTAATTTTTGTAGCACCTGCTACAAGATTTCCGCCGTTATCAACATAAGTTATTGTATATGTTTCGTTAAGATTCAGCGAAGTGCTTGCTATTGTAGTAATTCCGCCTGTAATTCTTATATATCCGTCGATTTTGTTTCGGAATTCTTCGCCTTTGTAAAAATCAAATCGGAAATAATAAGTTCCCTGTGCAAGTGCCTGACTGTTGTCCGTTATAAGTTTTTTGTAATTGAAAGAAGTCTGTTCTGCAGTAAGTGCGTGTGTTGAAGAATCGAGTGTTTTTGTTTTTTCTGCATCCATCAGTTTTAATTTGAGGGAATCAGCGTCGCCTTCAAAGTTTATTGTTAAATCAAGACCGCCTTTTGTGTTGGAAGATTTTAACAAAAATGAAATTGTATTTGTTTTTCCACCTGCAATATTTAATTCTTTTGTTCCAGAAAAAGTCTGACCCGAAAGTTCCGCAGTAAGAGAGAAAACCCATTTTCCTGTTCGAATTTCAATTGTTTTTGCACAAAGAGCCGCTGCAGTATCAGCTTTTGCAAGTTCTATATCGTTTGTTTCGTTTTCGAATCTGCCTTTAAGGACAAGTTTTGTAAGTTCATCAGTAAGATTTCGTGTATTTGTAACCGTTCGGGCAAATGAATCTTGCGAAAGTTCAATTTTGAGCATTGCCTTTTCTTCAATTGATTGTGGCGTTGGAGAATTCGCGTTATTTGCACAGGAAACAAAAAGAAGAGTTGAAAATAAGGATAATATTGCAAAATTCTTTGTGATTTTTTTCATTTTAATCCTCCTTCCTGAGCTGTGCATAGAATGAGTGATATGTGCCGTCAGATGCTTTTGCAAGCAATGTTATATCGTACCAACCTTTTGCAAGGCTTGAAGTATCAATGTCTACTTTGTTTGTAGTTCCAATTTCACTGTCTTCAAAAATCCACTTATATGACTGGAATCCTGTGGCTGCCGTGAATGTTACAGTGCTGCCAGACTGGGTTTTCTTAACAGAAATATCAGAACGGTTTTCATCAACGATAATTTCTACAGTTCTTGCTTCAATCGTCATAAGAAGTGTTCCGTCTTTGTCTACAATACACTTAGTTCCGTCTGTAAGCTGTTTGATTGCAAACTTAGCGTAATTGTCTTTGAGTAAGCCTTCCGTCTTTTCTGTAACAAGTTTAACGGCCTGTGTATAATTTTCAGGAATGATTGTAGCAGCTTTTTCGCTTGTGATTGCATCTGATATTGAAATATAAGCGCCAGTCTTAAGCTGTACTTCCTTAGCAGTTGCATTGCTTTCCATGTAGAATGTTGAATTAGCCATAACTTTATTTATAATTGCATCATTCTTTAACGAAACAGATGTTCCTTCAGCAATGTTCAGGTTTTGTGTAACTTTAATATCACGAAGAATTACAGGTTTTTCTGTACTGATAGAAACTGTCGAAATAGATTCTGTTCCGTCTTTGAGCTTACCTGCCAATGTCAGGCTTCCACCGTTTATATCTCCGGAAATAACTGCATTTTCTTCAATATTACCGCTTATGCTGAATATATAATCAAGCGGCTGGTATTTGCGGTTTCTTAAATCGGATAAAGCTTTTGCTACAGTCTTGTATGGATATGCTTCAGTACCGTCTGCTTCATCATCATTGTCGCTTCCGTTTTCGCTAATGAATATTGTTGCATCAATTACACGAATATCACATTTAAACGGAGCTGAATTTTCGTAGTTTGTTTTTTCTGCGTATGCTTCAAGATACCAGGTGCCAACTGTAAGATCCAGTGTTTTTTCCTCTTTTGTAGTTCCTGATTCATAAAGACGTGCAGATTTTCGTGTTCCCTGATAAAGAGTGTAATGAACCGTTGTATCTGGTACGTCATTTCCAACATGGTCTTTAGTCGGCGGTGTAATTTTTATAGTGTGATAGTCTTTGTTATACAGAACGGCAAGCATGATGTTGCTTCCGTTTTCCAGACCGTTGTTGTCAGAATCGTTAACGTCTGGAAGAACAAGTTTTGTAATTTTTGTGCTGGCTAAAGTCTGGCTGATAAGACCAGCTTCGTCAGTAAGCGTAATTGTATATTCCTTGTCACCGTTTGAAAAAACGTCGCCAGTTGCATAGAAGACTGAACGATCGGTTGTGACAAAAGCTTTTCCACTGATTGCTGTATAAGTTGATTTAAATTCGCTGGTAAATTCTGGGTCTGTAAATGAAAAATTACCTTCTTCATCAATTTTTATTGAATGAGATTTGCCGTTTATGGAAATTGTCGTTAAATCTTTGTTTCTTAAGGCAAGTTCGGCAGATTCAGGCATATCAAACGCGAGCGCGAATGTTGTATTATTATCATTTAATATTGTAGCGTTATAAAGCATTGTCGGTTTTGTGTTACAGTAAAGATTTCCAGTAAACGGCACAAATGTACGACCGGTTCTTGGTTCGTAAAGCGAAACTGTAGGCGAAATGTTTTTTCCTTCATCAGAATCGGCAAGAAAACTCTGCGGCAATGTCATTATTACGGTAGAAAGGTCTGTTTGTTCTATAGTAATTTCAGAAACATCGATGGATGTGTCCAAAGATTCAAATTTTACAGATGGAACAAGTGAATATCCCTGAGGATTACGCATATTAAACTGAATTGTGTATTTCTGGGTTGAATCGATACAGTTGTTTTCTTTTTCGTCGATGTAAGCAGTTTCTGGAAGAATCATCTCTTCGATAACGGCATTTTCTGTGTATTCCTTAAAAAAGTTTTTTACAGGTTCGTTAAATGTTGGATGTAGAACAGTATTAAAATCACAAGAGGTAAATACTACGGATAATATTATAGAAACAAAAAGTATTGTTTTTCTCATTGCTACCTCCTTAAAACTGCCAGCCTATTCCTACAGACGGCATGAGCGTTCCCAAAATCATATCGGTATTCGGTGTAAAGGCATAATCTGCTGCAATTTCTGTATAAAGACGTTTATTAAAATATATCTGGAATGAAATTCCTGCATCAAAAGAAAAACAAATCGTATTAAGTTTAGCAGAATCCAGATTATTATTAAAGTGGAATTGTATGTCATTAAAATATGTTGCGCCAGGTCCACCATGAAGTTCCATCATAATTCTGCGATGGAAAAGTGGAATCTGATAAACAAAAAGAAGATGTGCCATTGCAAGGTTACCGTCTACTTTGTAGAACTCTTCGCTGCGTGTAAGTCGTGAATAATTAAAACGAACTCCACCACCAAGGTATCCCCAGACTCGCTTAAACGGAATGAATGTAACTCGTGCCTGACCGCTTATTGGAAGCAAATTTGTGTTAAGGTAAGTTGGTAATGTATCATCATGCAGAATTACAGGGAAAATATAACCAGCTTCAACATCTAAATCGAATATTTTTTTGAATTTTACGATAAATTCAGAATCCTGATTTTCTTCTGAGTGAAGACCGCTGGCATCCTGTGCATAAAGATGATAGGTTCCAACATCAAGAGCCTTTAAATCAAACTGAAATCTGATTTTTCGGTTGTTTTCATCGTCATGGCTTACTACGCTTAAAGGATAAATTGTTCTAAATCCTGTTTTAAGGAAGTATTTTGTACGTTCCATTACATTTTCGTCGTTGCTTGGCAAGAAAAGATTATGACCGTCAACTTCAAAAATACCGTCGTTATCAAAATCATCAAGATACATTACATTGCGAAGATACAATGGATATGTAACGCTTTTGATTTCCGGTTTGTATGCCTTATGAACAGAAAATTCATCATAATGTGTAAGCTCTTCTTCAAGACCGCCCAAAATATTATAAACTTTAATTTCCGAACGGTATTTTCCAACAGCAAGAACCGGTTCCAGATAAATCATACATTCTTCTGTTTCTTCTTCCGTTGTTTCGTGATGAAAATATGGTTCAAACTGATTTGTTTCTATATTAAATTTTTCAATATTTATTTCATAGTAAAGAACATCGCCTGCACTTGTCCAGGAAAATGGCTGCCTTACTTCGTTTGCACGGGCAGTTTCGCTAAGAGAATCTCCGGTTTGACTAATTCCAAAATCTTCTTCCAGTGTAGTTTCAACAGGTTCGTCTGGTGCAGTTGATTTTGCTGCATCAACAGAAGAAGGTTTTTCTGCCCATATAAAATTCGTTGAAGCAAGAAGAATGCCTGTAATAATCAGCGGCTTTATGAATTTTACATTGCTCTTATATGTGGCAGAAGAACTTGTGCGAATAATCGTTTTGATTAATGAAGAATTGCTAAACAATTTATACTTACTGTGCATACAATTCTCCATTATATTTTTTGCTTCCACCATCTTTCTTAATACTGTAATCAATGGTGAATGTATTTCCGGCTGGTTTTCCGTCGATAAAGATTTTCTTTCCTTTTTTATCCATTCGAACAGCTTTTACCTGCCATGTAAAATTACCTTTTGAAAGTTTTGTTAAATCCTGAAGCGTAAACGAAGTTGAATCATTACCGTTGATAATTTCTCTTATAAGTAATTTTCCATTTTCGTTGAAAATTTCAATAATATATGCTTCTGCTCTTTTAACTGGTGACCATGCAAAATGAATTTCATGGCTTTTTCGCAGATATTTTGCATCAAAGAGGTCGCCGCCTTCTGTATGAGCATTTTCCGGTTTTTCGAACGGTGGAATTGGTTTTACAGTGAATGAATATGTTTTTGTCGCCGAAATATCAAGATCATCCATTGTAAATGCAGAAACTGTCCATTCATAAGTACCTGCAGAAAGTGAAGGAAGCTGGCTCTTGTAACTGTTTTGGGTGAAAACCTGTGGCTTGAATGATTTATCATCTTTTTTAGTAAGTGTAATTTCTGCTTTTGAGAAATTCTCTTTTGAAGCCCATGTAAAATATGGAGGGTTTTCCATTGCCTGCCAACCGTCAATTTTAGCTCCATTTTCTGGTGTCTTTAATGTAACAGGCTTAATTTTTCGTAAATTAAAATAGTTATTAGAAAGAAGACTGCTTCGTCGTGAACATGAATCTGTTTCGTATGAATATGATTGCAATTCCCAACGATAAGTTCCTTCGTCATAATCATTTAAATCAAGAGAATATGTTGTTCCGCTTATGAAGTTTTCGTCAAAAAGTGGAGTTTCAGAAGCATTTTTGAATACTTTTAATCGATAATAATCAGCTTCTGAAGATTCTTTCCATTCAAATACACATTCATCTGTAGGTCGAATAACTGCTCTTTGTTTTACGCTTGGAGATACAAGAATTGGAGCAGGAAGTTCAGATACAACAGTGAACATTTTGCCAGGAGTTGCATTTCTGAATGAACCTTCGCTTGTGCTTATTCTCCACCAGTAAGTACCTTCGCTAAGATTTACACCGTAGAATGAATTGTTGCTTACTTCTGAATCAAAAACGATATTATTAAAGCTGCTGTCATTGGAAATCTGAATGTGTTCAGCAAAATTAACGTTACTTTTCCATGTAAAACGTGTATCGTTGAGTAAAGGTCGCCAAACTGAATAATTTTCTGGTGGGAAAATAGTTCTTTGTTCAATTTTTCCATTTACAGCATAGAATGCACGGATTTGTGAACGAGGAGATTCATTTCCTTCGCTGTCTATCTGAGTTACGCCCCAATAATATTGACCGTCTTTTAAGGCTGCAATGTCTTCACCCGAAATTGTCGTATAGTTTTCGGTTGTTTCCCTAGAAAAGATAGGAGCTGCAAGATTTTCTCTTTGTGAAACAAGAACTTTATATGAACTTGCTTCGCTGTCCATTTCCCAGGAAAGTGTGATTGAATTGTTTGTTTTATCTACGAATTCACCGTTTCCGGGCATATATAGGGTAGGAGCAATGAGTTCTCCACGCTGATTTATAGAGAAAGATGAAATTTCAGAAGGATTTGCAAGTCCAGTCCTGTTTACTACGTAGTAAGGTGTTACCTGCCAGTAATAAACGCCTTCTTTTAATGTAGAAATAATAATAGAAGAAGATGAACTTCTCTGTTCAAGAACAGGATTACTCATGTCAGGATTTTTTGAAACTACAAAGTTATATGCAGTTGCAGTTGCAGATTCTGACCAGATAAATCGAACAGAAGGTGTTTTCTTTCTGAATTGATATGAATAATCTACAGCAGGGGCAAGTAATTCTGGTTTTAACGCCTGAATTAACTGAAGCTTTCCAGTACTTGATTCCTGTTTTTCACCGTTAGATGATATCTTCCAATAGTAAGTGCCTTTTGCAAGGTCTAAAGTCGTTGTACCTTCGTTATCAAGCGTAAGTTCCTGTGCAACAAGTTTAAAATCTTTGTCTGTAGCAACTGTAAGCTTAAGTTCTGTAAGTTCATTTCCATTCCAGTTAAATGTTACAGGACATAATCCTTCGGTAAAATATAGAATTTTTTCATCAGGAAGTGGACTTATTACAGAAAGCATTGCTTCTGTTTCACCTGTTTCGCTAACTGAAAATTTCTTTCCGGCTGTAAAAGTAGAACCGTCTGCAAGAGATGCTGTACCTTTTTGAACGGTAAGGCTTACATTCTTTTGTTCTTCGCTCTTTTGAGCAGAAATTTTTGTTCCGCCTTTTACCTGTACAGAGACATTTTCTGATGTAAGTGTAAGACCGCTGCTTCCTTCTGAAGAATCTACAGTTGCAACACCTTTTTCCAAATCTGCACCAAGAGAACCGTCGTCGCGACAGAAAACCTGTGCCATTGTATTTTCAGCAAGTTCTAGAATTGTTCCGTCGCCAAACCATATAGTTGCTTCAGACAAATCTGCTGTATGAATTGTATCTCCGTTATAAACTGGTGAATTCTGACGAAGCCTGTCCCATACAACACGGTCCAATAATTTTCTTTGAGCTGTTTTATATTTAAATGTAATGGTGGCAATCGGCTCTTCATTCATTTTTGTAAGAGCACGGAAAAAGCTCTGGTAGAAAAGCATAAAGTTTCCACCAGCACATAAGAGACAGATAAAAATTGCTATCCAGAAAGGAACGGCTAAATCATTTCTTAACCTGAATTTTGTTTTCTTCTTCATTCAAGTTCACCGATTCAAATTCTGGGATTGGAATTCCAAGCAATTTACGTACTTCATTAAGTGTTTTTGGACCGGTAGAACCAACGCATCTAGCACAATCGCTATCCAATTTAAACTCTTTATCCGAAGTTTTGAAAAATGCTTCAATATCAAAACGTGGCATATTTACAACACCGTAGAAATGCTGCGCACCTTTACCTTTTACTTCAAATTCAACAGGAATCATTTCAACTACAATTTCGTTGTCTTCGTTCTCTTTTGGAAGAGTGAAGTTGTTTTCCTCGCATTTGATGTAATCTTTCTTTAACAAATTATAAGTATCCTGAGTAATCAAAATATCTGTTCCACAAGGCTTGTTGGAACTTTCGGTTCGGCTTGCAAAGTTTACACTGTCTCCAATAGCTGTGTATTCCATTTTATCTTCGCTACCCATAATACCGCATGTTGCACGACCAGTATTAATACCGCAACCGATTCTGATGTGTGGTTTATATTTTGCTTTTGCTTCGTTTTCGTGAGCTTTGGTGAATGCCTCTGCATCTTTGTTGTACTGCATAAGTGCATAGCGCATTGCAATTGTTCCACGGATTGCACTGATTGCATCCTGTTTTACATGTTTTGAATGTTCTGCTTCTTTTTCTTTTTTAGTAGGATCTGTATCTGGAAGAAGTTCAAAACTAAGGTCGTCATCACGAAGAATTCCCCAAACTGCCATGATAGCATCGCCTTCGAACTTATCGATTGTTCCACCAGAAATTGTAACGCAGTTAACCATTCGGCTCATATAATCATTTAAGAATCCAATGATTTCGCGAGGGCTTTCTTCTCCAAATCTGTTTTTAAAACCGTCTGAAATTGCCGTAAAACCGCGGATATCAGAGAAGAAAATGCTTACGTCTTTAAGATGAGGTTCAAAGTCGATTTCTTTTCGTGCAATGGCTTTTGCAACTCCACGGTTTGTAAATCTTGCGAACGTATTCAAGAATTCCTGTTCATCTTTTGTTGATTTATTAAGAATACCGATTTCGTCGCGGCGTTTCATGTTAAGTGTCGAAATTATGGCTGTATTAAAGTTACCCTGCTGAATTTCTTCGGCACTGGCAGTAAGATGTCGCAATGGTTTAGAAATTGCAAAACGTGCAAATGTAAGAATGAATATAATGGAAACAAAAAGAACAATGCCCATAAGGTACAAATTGTTACGTCGGGTTGTACGAACGCCTTCAAGAACTGTATCAAGAGGAACTGTTGTTAATACAGAAATATCTGCAATGCTTATTTTCTGATATGCACCGATATACTGTTGTGTTATTCCATTTTCTCCAGGATAGTCAAAAATAATCTGACGGCTTTCTTCGTTGTTCTGGTTCTTAGAACGCATTTCCTGAACAAGCGGATGATTTTTCATGCTTTGACCGCTAAGAACTCTGTCGTTTTCTGAATGGCACAGAAGTTCGTCGTTGTCGTTAATCATGAATGTTGAGTTTGTAGAACCTGTTCCTAAAATATTTGCAATTGATTCAAGGCTGAATATGATAACACAGCACTGTTCAAGACCGTTTTCGCGGTAAGGAAGAAGAAGTGAAATCATGCCGGTTTTAAAGAAAGGAGAAGCATTTAAAGCGATTGTTTCTCCTGCACAGGCACGTAGAAAATTCTTTTTATTCTGATTTATAAAATTGTCTGTAACGCTAAAATCAATTTCGTTAGATGTAAAGAATTTTGTGTTCTTTAAGCGTGAATGTATTGTAAGGTCTGAATTTGAGTTGTAATTAGTAAGAAGAATGATTTCGGCAATTTCGGTATTGCGTTCAAAAAAGAATGCTTCTGCCTGACGTGCCAATGCTGAATTCTTACCGCCACTTGCTGCGTTTATCAAATCCAAAAGCTGCAAAACATTTGAACGAACTATATTAATTTCATTCTGAGCCGTGCTTGCAGAACGTGTATTAATAGTAAGATTATTTTCTTCTGCTGTAATTCTTACATCTTCAGATACGAAATAACTGTTAAGGAAGGTTACAGTTCCAAGAGAGACAAGTACAATAAAGCCGATAATAAGTGCTAATTTTACTCCGATAGGAAAAATCTTTTGCTTCTTTTTTTTACTCATTATTTATCCCATTAAAATATTTTAATAAAGAAAAAAGGAGTTCGCTACTACCTGATAGGGTAGTAAGGGAAAATTCTTAATAATTTTTTGTTATATTTAATATCGGAAGAAAAAATAGAGTGTTAAGATAATTTTCTGTTATGAATCCTACAAAACAGGACTTTGTATATCCTTGCTGTTTAAAAAGTTATGGCCTTAAGCCCTGCTAAAGTTTTTAAATTCTACTAGAATAAGTTGTGTTTTTTTGGTAATATTCGGTTTTAGTATGAAAACTATAAGTTGTTTAGACATTGCGATTCTCAAAATGAATAAAAGTGTTCATACTGTTTTTATTTTGTGATTTCTAAGGCGGAATTCTTTTGAATTCCGCCTTTTTTTTCGCTCAAAACGGATGTCAGGTCAAGCCTGCCACCGTTTAGCTGAAGCATACAAGGACGCTACGCGCCTTGTAAATTAGATTCGACCGGACGGCTTCGCTGCCGGTTAATCCATATATGACACAGCATTTTTATAGGAGTAATATAGATTATGAAGAGAACAGACATCAACAAAGTTTTGATTATTGGTTCGGGACCGATTGTTATTGGTCAGGCTTGCGAGTTCGACTATTCGGGAACTCAGGCTTGTA
>CAMOWQ010000070.1 GCA_946628495.1 uncultured Treponema sp.
GGCAGGAAATACCTTTGTAAATCATGATGTAAAGAATAAATTTATATATGATAAGTCTGATCCTGTTCTTACAATTACAGCCGGAAGTACGCAGCAGTATATGACAAGCATAGGCTTTATTTATGCAGGAACAGCTGTCGATACCTACGGAATTTCATCACTTGTAATTGAAGAAAAAGTATTGAACGGCACAGAAAATGTACTTACTCAGCCAGAAGGTGGAAATCCAAAAACAATAGATGTTTCTAACGGAAACTGGAGCTGTCATGTTCCGCTTGGAAATCAGACTCCACAAGACGGTGTTTATTCATACAGGTTCATTCTTACAGATGTTGCAGGTAACGAAGTATCTTCAAAAACGTTCAGAACTACAGTAGATACAAGTGCTCCTGTAGTAACAATTACAACTCCTGTAAATGGATATAAAAAAGGAACCTCTGCAATCACATTTGAAGACGAAGATGCATACACAAGATTTAAGGGCTCATTTGAAGAAGCAAATTCAATTCATGGAATTTATTGGAAAGTTGTTGCAGATACAGTTGATGTAAGCGGTCTTGAAATTCCTTTGACAACAGAATCGCTGAACAAAGAAAACTGGCTTAATTTAGGATGGAAAGATGCAAGCTTTGATAATGTTAAATGGGAATGTCAGCAGGATTTAATTTCTGGAAATTCAGCGGCAAATGCAAATCTTAATGAAGATAAAGTTTGCGAAGGCAACTGGAAAATTGTTGTATATGGAACGGATGAAGCCGGAAACGTTTCGGAAGCGGTTGTAAGCCGTTTTGATGTTGATAAGAGTGCACCTTCATTAACAAAGACTGTAACTTATCAGGAACTTACTGATGCTGAAAAAACATGCATAAATTATGGCGGAACCTATTATTTTAATGGAGAAGCAATAAGCGGAACTGTAACGGTAGCTGATTCTAATGGCATTAAGAAAGTGACCGTAAAAACAGGCGATAGAGAATTTCCTGTTACTTTAACCGATGCAGACAGTTCTGTAACAGGTAATTCATATTCAAAAACAGGAATCTGGAGTATACCTGTAAGTACAGGAAGCGAAAATATATTTACCTCTGATGAATCTGTAAATATTGTTATTATGGCAGAAGATCTTGTCGGACGCACTACAACAGAATCATTCAGAGTTTGTTATGATAATACAGCTCCTGAAGTTGTAATAGACGAACCTGCAAACGGAAGCTCTGTAAGTACATATCAGATTAATATAAAGGGTATGATAACAGATGCTTCAAGTGGTTTTGATAATACAAATGGTGTTACGGCAGAGGCAGAAAAGGAAGTTTCCGAAGGTGTCTGGACCCCGATAGAAGATTTGAATTCAGAAAATGCAGGGGGAAATCTTGCTGCATTCATACTTGATCCTGAAAATCAGGGTAAAATAAAATTTACGATTACAGCAAAAGACAGGCTTGGAAATTCGTCTGGTCAGATTACCCGTATTTTCAGTTATGATATTGAAGATCCAAGAATTGTAAACGATACTTTAAAATCTTATGCTGCTTCGGTTTCAAATCCTGCCGAAAGCGATAAGACAGCTTACAGTGTTTCAAATCCATATTATAAAGCTGGAACGATTATTGAAGTTGCTGGAAAAGCATACGATTCAAATAAACTTAAAAAAGTATCTGTCGTTGATGAATATCTTCCAGAGGCAGGCAACAGTGTAAAAACGACATATTCTACAGATGCTTCTAGTTCAACCTTAAAAATTGATTTCCTTAAGGATGAGGGAGACGGAAATCTTGTAGTTATCAGCGATGCTTCAGAACTTGAAACAACAGTTGCAGCTGCAAAAACAGAATCAACAGCAATAAACTGGCGTCTTAGAATCAATACCGATTCAATGGCTGAAGGAAAGCACGCGATTACAGTTTATGCAACAGATGATGCCGATAAAACAGATTATAAAGCTGCAAGAACTGTATATATTGATAAAACGGCACCTGCAATAGACCTTCAGAATGTAACTCTTCCTGACAGTAATCAGTCTACTTCGCTTAATGTAAGCGGAAACCTGACCGAAACTGTTTCTGGAATTAGCAGTGTAAAAATCAGGTTCCTTGTTGTAGATAATGACGGTACAACTGTTCCAACTGACGGTGCAAATGCAAATCCATGTGAAAAATCTGTTGGAACAACATCATTCTTTAATGCAAATATAAATCCAGCAGAAGCTACTCAAACGGCCTTTGCAAATTCCGGATATAAAAAACTTCAGGTAAGGGCAACCGATAAGGCTGGTAATGATTCTGGCTGGATGAATGCCGGTACATTTATATATGATAAACAGATTCCGACCGTGGCTTTAACAAAATATGAAGAATATGCCGCAAACGGTACGGACTTATTAGACCCGGTAAACGAAACTGGAGATTTCAGTACCGGTAAAAAATTCTGTCTTAGCGGAACAATGCACGACGACTGGCTTTTTGACACAGAAACTCCATTCACAATTACTCAGTCATGCGGTATTTCTACTGTTGAAATCCCTGTAAATATTGCTGACGTTGTAATAGCAAATGATACAGGCGTAACAAGCGGTGTCGGTAAAGTATGGACTGTAAAAAATCTTCCAAGGGTTATTGATGATGGAAGCACGGCTCAGACTTCACCAGATACTGGAATTTATACATATACAATTACTGTAAAAGATAAAGCTGGAAAATCTTATCCAAAGATTATAAATGTTACGGTAGATACCTCTGCTCCTGAAATTTCAATTAAAAAATTGAGCGGTCAGGATAAAGTATCAGAAAATATTGATTATACGGCAGAACAATATATCGAAGGTGAATCATATATTTTCAGTGGTGAGGCAAGAGACGGAAATGGTGAATCAGGACTTCAGAAAGTAAATTATGCCTTTATAAAAGCTTCTGGTAATACGGTTCCTGAAGATAGCAGCGTATCTGCATGGAATGAAGCAATGATTACTGGCTCAACCTGGAAGATAACTGCCGAATTTAAAGATGGAACTGAAAATACCTATGCTTCGGATGAAAAACTTTGTGAAGGAAAATGGTTCCTCTTTGTAAAAGCTGTAGACTCTGCCGGTAACGAAAGTTCTTCAATCCGTATGTCTTTCTGGATTGATAAGAAGGCACCAGAATATTCGCTGGTTGGAATTAAGACAAATACAAGTGAATCTTCTTCGGCAATAGGCTGCGTTCAGTCTGGTCTTACATATTATTTCAATAAGCCGCTTAAGATTCGAATAAAGACAGTTGAATCTCATGGACTTGCATCGAACGGAGTTTCTGTTCGCCTTGATCAAAACGTATTGACGGCTGAAAACGGAATTTCATTTACAACAGAAGAGAATTATTCTACATACGGCACTGTTACAGTTCTTACTGTTCCTGTAGATGTATTTACGGTTGATGCTTATTCAACTCTTTTTATAACGGCAACCGATGTATGCGGACGTTCAGCAGAAAAGAGCCTTAGTGTCTGCTATGATAATTCTGCACCTCAGCTTACGGTAACAAAACCTGGCGAAAGTGACCAGCTTGATGATGCTTCTCTTGTTGAAGAAACTGAAGCAGATGTAACGGTAAAAAAATATCAGGTTGAAATGACTGTAATCGAAAGCGGCGCGGGTATTAAACCTTATGCATCTGGCATGGCATCAGGCGAAGGCATTGAATATACAACAGTAGCACAGCCGGATTCTAATACTGTATGGGAACATGCACGCTACGAAAGAGGAAATATCTATAAGATGAAGCTTCCTGCTGGAAATGAAGGCGAAAAGCATCTTTGGGTAAAAGTCCGCGATATTCTTGGAAATTACGAAAAGGATGATGACGGCAACGAAGTTTTAAAGCATGTAACTTTCTATTACGATAAGGCTGCTCCTTCTGTAACTATTAATTCATCTTCAGCAACTGCAAATGATGCTTATGATGATGTTTACAGAAAAGCTGGCGAAAGCATTACTTTAACAGGAACTGCAACAGATTCAAACGGAATTAAATCTATAACTGTAACCGACAAACTTACGGGAACAAAATATACAGGTAATATTTCTAACGGAGCAGGTTCTTCAGGTTCTGCTATTACTGTAACTGCCGCTGCAAACGGAAAAGATGCAACCTGGTCTATTACATTTAATGCAGATTCTATGGATGACGGAATTCATGAACTTTCGGTTTCTGCAACTGATAAAGCAGGTCGTGATTCAGACGCGAAGGTAAAGAGGGTAATTGTAGATAAGGTTGCTCCTGGCGTGGAAGACGATGTTGGCGCCGGAACTCCTGATTTTGTAGACTATGCTGCGGATGGAACAACAGTAACTGCTATAGGATACAGAAAACTTACGCTTAATATTTCTGCAAGTGCATCGGATATTGCTGCTTCTAACGGTTATGCAGGCAGCGGCATAAAAAAAGTAGAATATACTCTTGGTGACGGAAGTTCTGAAACTGAATGGCATGAGCTTTTCAAACACGGAAGCAATTACAGCGATTCTGTAACATTTACTGCCGACGGACAGCATACTGTAACAGTTCGTTCAACCGATGTTGCAGATAACACATCTCCTCAATCAGAATGGAAAACTTCTACGTTCTATATAGATACACAAGTTCCTGAACTTTCTTTGCTTGCCTATAAGATTGGTAACGGAGAAATCTGTGAACCTGATACGATACTTTACAGCGACGGTGTAAAAGCCCTTACACTGTACGGTTCGTATAAAGATACTGGAAGCGGAGCGAGCGGTGTTGCGCAGTTTGAAGAAAATGCACTTAAACTTGGTTCAGATGTAATTAATGTTAACGGTGGCTTTAAATACAGTACGGCCTCAACATATACTGTTGCAAATTCTGCTGCCGTTAATACTGCAGGAAGCTGGGAATCTTATAATGAAGCACATGCAAGGGATTATAAACTCTGGATGGCTGTTATTACACCGAATGCAAGCGGAAAACTGTCTGCTTCCGGAAAAGACCGTGCGGGAAATACGATAACAGGCGAACAGCTTATAAACATAACTCTTGATACTCAGAATCCTAGACTTTCGAATGTAAAACTTTCTGAAAAACTTGCAGAAGCTGCTGACACTGTAGAACCTGAAACTTCTTACAGTCCAAACGTGGATGCTGAAACTCCTGTTTATTATGTGAATAATAAGACTAAAAAACTGACTTTCAGCGGAAATTCAAGCGATAATACAGGTATTAAAACTGTAAAAATCGAAGTTGAGCCAAAATCAAGTACGGGCTCTGCATTGTCTGAAACTTTGAACAGAAGCGATACCGTAGAACTTTCTCAATGGAGCTGGGAAATTACACCGTCTGATACGGCAAATGAGACTGTATGGAAAGAAGGTGCTGATATCACTATTACGGCAACTGATTTTGCAGACAGAACCGTTCAGAAAACTATGACAGTTTACTTTGATACATTGCCTCCGAGCCCTGTACATATAGTTGATGCCGCCAATAAAGATTTGTATTTCCGTATAGGAGAAGCCGACAACAGTGAGTTTATAGAAAAGACGTCAGCTTTGTGGAATTCTAATGTTGATGATAAAGTTGGCAGTAAATATCATGCCGGAACTTTTGGAAATACCTCTTCTATTGTAATTCGTGGTGCATTCTCAGACAGTATGTATACAGGACAGCCTGTAGCTTCTGGAAACGGAGGAAATTCAGGCAGCAATGCATTCAGTGATATCGTAAACAACGGTAGCGGTGTAAAGAAAATCTGGTATAAGATTTATAAATTTGATACTGCAGCAAATTCGGCAAATGCAAACGAAAAATTGTTCGTGCATGCTGCTGCGGACGTCACGAATGTTGAATATAACCTTACAGATGCTCAGCTTGAAGCTCTTAAAAATGATGTAATTCAAAGCGGAAATTCTTTTGCACCTCTTTCTCAGGACAATTCAAAATGGGAAACAAGACGTGTATGTTATAATGTCGGAAAAACTGCCGGTTCAGAAACTTTGAGCGGTACGATGATAGGAACTTCTTCAGACTATGATGGCGATGATTATTACAAATACTACAAGACAGTTTCTACAACCTTTGACAATACCCTTGCTGGCTTTGAAGAAGGACGTAACTATCTTGTTCTTGTTGCCGAAGATTATGCAGGAAATACAGCGGTAGATACAAATACCCTGACAGTTTCAGTTGAAGGCGGAACAACGGAAGAAAGAACCTATCCATGTTATTCATTGAACCGTGATACAAATCCTCCTGTAATTACTGCAGAAAATACATCGGAAACAATACCAATCAATAAAGAAAACGAATGCATTCTTGCTGTAGAGGTTGCAGATAATCCAAAAGCAGGCACAACGGAGGCCGCCGGCGTTAAGAAAGTTGAATACTCATTTGAAATTAACGGTACTACGAAAACTGTTCCTGCTGAATATAAGACAAGCGGTGAGTATAACGGAAAATGGATTGCAAATTTCCAGAACGTATTTAAATATAAAAACAGTTCTAATGAGGATGTAGAAGTAAAAACCGGATCCTTTACAATTACCTGCCACGCAACAGATTCTGCTGGAACCGGTAACTCTTCAGACAAAGTTGTAAAGACGATTCAGATTGATACTACAAAACCTTCCGTTCAAATTGATGAAATTGCCGATGCAGATAAAGATACTTCAAATATAACGGACGTAAACGGACTTATAAGCATAAGCGGAAATGCCCAGGATGATTCAAACGGAAGCCGTCTTGCTGCTGGAGATGACTGTCTTGTTTTGTACTATACGACAAGTTCAACTCTTGGCGCAAAATACGGTACGGGAAGCGATGATGCTCCTGCCGATACACCTGAAATTTCTAGAATTTCCTCTGCTGATATTTCATCAACTGTTTCTGCAGCAGCCGCACAGAATTCATTTGTAAAACTCAGAAATACGGCAACAGGTGGTGTATGGAATTTTGACAGTAATAAGATAAATACTGAAAATCCTCTGGGTGAAACAGATGAAACAATTGCAGACAAAAACTATATCTGGTTTATGGCTTCTGCAAAAGATAATGCTGGAAATATCGGTTATTCAAATCCTGTAAAAGTAAGGGTAGACAGAAATTCCGACAGACCTGTAATCAAGATGAGTCAGATTAGAAAGCCTGAAACAACGACTGTTACAAATAACGAAGGGGAAACAGCGCAGGTTGATGTTCCAAACGGCTATCTGCTTTCTAAAACTGTTTCAGGTACAATAAAGGATGATGATGGTGACATTAAGAAACTCTGGCTCTGGCAGACTGCAAAAAATAACGGGCTTGCTCCAACTGCAGCTCAAAAACCTTTTGCGATTACAGATGAAAGCGGTGCTGTTACGGGAGCAGGCTTACCGTCTTTGACAGATTCAACACATCAGCTTGAAAATGGACAGAAAGGCTGGATAGAGTTCAATACTCCGACATCATCAGAAACACCTGATATTCCGGCTACAACAGTAGAAGACGGAAGCTGGCAGATTGAATCTCTTGAAAACGACGGAACAAACAAATGGTACTGGGCTGTAATGGATAAAGAAAACAGAATATTTGTTACAGGCGAAACTTCTAATCTGGATGCTCCGTATATTGTGTTCAAGGATAGTTCTCAGGGTAAGGAAAACTGGAATAAGGCTATTACATTCCAGTACGATACTGAATCACCAGAAGTTAACAGTGTACAGCTTTTAAGGCTTGGTTCAGATAAGTGGTCAGTTGCACCTGTACTTGATGAACAGGGTAATGTAACGACAGCAGGCGTACGGTATACAGCTGCACAGATAGAAAATTATATGTCTGAACAGATTCCGCAGCTTACATGGAGTACTGAAAATCAGATTGTATTTGGTAACGATAAAGCACTTCTTTATGCTAAGATTGCAGTTACCGAAAAAACAGGCATGGCAACTTCTTCTCCAATAAGGGAAACAAATGATTATCTTTCTAAATTCCTTGATGTGGCACAGGCTTCTGACGGAATTCATGTAATTCATGAAGAAAATTCAACACTTTATACTTATATTCTTGGCCCTTACGATATGAGTAAAGCTGTCGGTACCCCAGCGCAGAAGGTAACTGAAAGTAGAACACTCGACTTTACCGCAACTGATATGGCAAATAAGACTGGAAGAAAGGAAAAGCCTGTCGTTGTCGATAACTCTGGAACTGTAACACTTTCTCATATTACGCCTCTGCCGGATAAAGAAATTTCTGGTGAATTTACGTTCGGCGGTCAGGTTGCAGATTCCATGAATACGACAATTGTTTCTATGGATTATTACATTCCATCTTATACAGTATATACAAACTGGAAGAATGCAACCGGCGCTACAGAAACTGCTATAGCTGCGGCAAAAGAAAATGTTCTTAAAGGTGTAGCAAATGCTTCCTGGATTTCTATAGAAGATGCAACTTCAACCTGGTCTGTAGAATTCGAAGATTTTGCGCACGATGTTCTTGATTATTCTATTAGTGAAGGAAATGCTCATGTTTCCAGTGCTTATGAAGATTTTGATATTGGAACTGACGGTATAACAAATGGTGTTGCACAGGGCGTTTATTCACTTCCTGTATGGTTCCGCGTTCAAGATGAAGTTGGTAACGTCGGTTATGTAACTCAAGCAAGATACGGAAATACCGATAAGGAAGTTCGTATAAAATTCAATCCAAACACCGACCGTCCAAAGGTTTATATAACTGACCCTGAAATTTCTGCTACTCCTGTTGAAAAAGGTGGACGCATTAAAATTTCAGGTAGTGCAGAAGATAACGAAGGTATTTCTGCTGTTTATCTTCAGTTTGATATGGGAACCGGCAGTTTTGATGAAAATCCTGCTGGTGGAGAAACTGTTCCTAATTCAGGCGGAGTTAAAGGTATAAAGGCAAACAACACAAAGAACTGGAACTGTACTGTTGATGTAAGCAGCATCACAAGTACGAATGAAAATCCAAAATATCTTAGGGTTCGCGCAATAGCAGTTGATAGTGATGATTCAAATAAACTTGTAAGTGCCTGGTCTGATATCCTTACTGTTAAGATAAACAATACTGTTCCGTCATTCGGTTCGATGTATCTGCGTCAGTATGAGAATGGTGAAGTAAAAGTTCAGCTCCCATATCAGCCTGGAATGTATATAAAAGGCGACTGGAAACTCGAAGGAAGCGTAACAACTTCTTCTTCAGATCACTTAAAGTCTCTTTCTGTTACTGTAGGTTCTGGTTCCGGCAGTAAAAACTATGAATGGCAAAGAACAGAAAGTGAAAATGACGATGTTAATACAGGTGACTGGATTACCGGAAAACAGATGACTGGAGCTACAGTAGCTTATGAATCAACAACTACAGATGGAAATACGGTTGTAAATCCTAAGACTATAAAATTCAGTATTCCTGTAAGTGCAGCTTCTGGAACATGGACTGCAGAAATTACGGTTGAAGATCATGCATCTCATTCAAATAACGAAAGACCTTCCCTTAATATTGATTCAACGCCTCCTAAATTTATGAATTATGATGGCGAAGAAACGGACGAAAAAATCTGGCTCTATCAGAATTCATACGGTTCAAGAGGAATTAAACTTGATAATACTTCAAAATATCTTGCAAACTCAAACGGAAGCAAGTTTACGCTTGCAGGAAAGATTGTAGAAACAGGCAGTGGTTTTGATAAGGCAGTATTCTACTTTAAACGACTCGGTTCCGGCGAAAATGGAGTTGCCCGTGTATATAATCCTATGGAAGATCACGGAGATAACAATCAGGCTAACAGAACAAATATTGCGGCAAGCGGTACAACAATAGAAGCAAACAAAACTGCGGCAACTGCAGCAAATTCTACAACGCCTGTTTATATCAATGCAGACAAGCTTCCTGTAAGACCGATAACTGTTATCCGTCCGGAAACTGATGGTTCAGAATGTTTGCAGAATGATGAAATCAAGACAAACCTGAATATCAGAACGGGTGGCCTTGTACTCATTGGCGGTGTATACAGAACTATTACCGAAGTTAATCGTACGACTGGTGTTGCAAAAATTTCTCCTGCTGATGAAACTCTTAAAACCGAAGCCGAATTTGTATACGGTATGGTTGTTGACAGTAATGGTGAACGCGAAGACAGTGACGGTTCTATAAATGAATCTGACGGCGACGGATTGCTTGAATCTTATTCTGGTAGTACAAGTGCAAACTTTAGCTGGGATGCAACCTTTAATTCAGCAAATATTCCTGACGGTCCTATAGAAATTCACGTTGTTGCATTCGATCAGGCAGGAAATATCGGTCATGGATATATGGAAACCCGTGCAAGCAACAATGCACCACGAATCACCAAAGTAATGCTTGGTACAGACCTTAACGGAAACGGCAACTACGACTTTGGAAGCGATGAATTCTCTACGTTCTATGCAGTAGAGAGTACTTCTGGTACTGTATCGACTGCATCCGGTAAAGAACTCTGGACTCTTGATACATCAAAAGGTAACGGTACGGATTCAAACGGAAATAAGATTTACTGGAAAGTAAAATCTGGTATTGCAGTAATTCCTGAATTCGTTGGTGGAACTTCACCATTCTATTATCAGTTCTCAAAAGGTTCTTCTGGAATCACGGCTGCGCAGAATATCACTGTAACAGAATCAAATCCTTTGAGTACACATATTCTTTTGGATTCCGGTAATAATCCTGCAATCAAGGCAAACGGTACAAGCACAAATGCAACCTGGACCTATAGTACAAATGGAGAAGGGGCAGAGACCGTTACTAATAAGGGCGGTTCTCTTACAATGAATAATGCAACTCTTGGTACAGACGGTGAAGATCAGCTTACTTATTACCGCTTTACATTCTGGGATTCTACGGAAGAGTCTACGGTTGGAACAAATACAGGAAATACAATCTTGAATGTTTATCTAAAACAGGATTTGCAGGATAATACCGCTCCTGTTACGGTAATTAAACCATTCCATTGGACAAACAGTACAGATAACAGCCTGTATAATAACAGTATTGCAAACGGACATATTGAACTCGAAAGCGATATTGAATCTTGTACAGATATTACAGACTTTGAAGTTGGTACAGGAGCTAATGCAGTTGCTCTTGGAAACGACCCTAAAGTTTCTGGAAAGATTACATTTAATGGTACGGCTTACGATAATTCAAGATTGAGTTCCCTCTGGTTCAAGTTCGACGGCTTTACGGCAGATAACACGCTTAATTCTGCTGCCGGCACAACTTATGATGAAGCAGGTACTGCAGGCAATGAAAACGGTGCTTTGTACGGATATGTTCAGGCTGCCTGGTATAATAAAGTAAACGATACCTGGGTAAAAGCGCCTGCAACAATGGCAGCTGATGGCTGGGAAATTGATGTAGAGCAGAAGAGTTTTGATCAGAAAGGTCACAAGATAGAATGGAAACTCAGTATTGATACTTCTAAGATTGCAGGCGTAACAGGTCTTGATAAAAAACTCCAGATTCGCGTAAAAGATGCTTCCGGGGCAAATGGAGCAGACGGTTCAACTGCAACAGAATTCTCTTCTGCAGCAGCATCTGGTACAAGCACTGTAATGGAAACTTATAACGTTCCTTCTTGCAAGGTTGATGTTGTTCCGTATATTGCAAAGGTTTACACAAAACTTGCCGCATTAAAGCGCAATAACTGGTCGGTTTACAATAGAACAGCCCTCGGTCATTATCCGGTTGCAAGCACAGAAAATATTTATATGTACGGCTTTAACCTGTTTGGAACTGCTGACGGTACTCCTTCAGGTACGGCCGTTACACCAAAATATGGCACGAATACACTTTCAGCTCCAGCAGCTGGTGATTCATCTGAATATGCTGGTGGAGAAGACTATGCTTCTTACGATATTGTAAAATTCCCTGTTTCGAATGTAAGTACTTCAGGTAATATTGCGCTTACAGTAAACGGCATAAGTACTTTGAACAACATAAACAATAACGATGCTTATGATACCGCTTATACAGCCGATCCGGTTGTTGATTCTGTTGGTTCAGTTTACAAAGATAAACTATTCTACAACCGCCAGCCAAACAGTGATAATAACAATCTGCTTACAGATGATGTTATTGTGGATGTCTGGCAGATTAATTCAGAAGCCGGAAAACCAAATGCGGGTCCATTGTCTCAACCAGTAATGGCAATTAATCCTAAAAATAAACAGGTAGGATTTGCATTTGCAAATGGACCTCTTCATTTTAGTATGGGAAGTCTCGATAAATCCTATGATGTCTGGGAACAAGGACTTGACTTCTGGACTAGTATTGGGTTCGCCTATGATGCGAATGGAAATTCTTTTGGTACAACTGCTGGTGGAGATATAAATAGTACACCAAAGGCAGACTCTTTTGGTTTCTTTACTAGTAGATGGGCTGGTAAGGGAATTTATAATAATGGTTCTGGACATAATAATGGAACGGGCCAGTTACGTTTGGAACTTGTAGGTCAGGCAGAATCTACAAATGGTTCTAGTTTTAACGGAAACAATATTAACAAACAAAGAATAAAGTCTCCATCTATAGCAACAACTGTTA
>CAMOWQ010000071.1 GCA_946628495.1 uncultured Treponema sp.
CAGGCGAGCCTGCGATTTTGAAATTCGAACCTCGACCGGTAGTATTTTTCTTTTGTTGTATTCATGTTTATAATGCGGAAGCTCCGGGGCCAAAACACTGTGGTCTTTTACAAAATTAATTTTATCATTATAATTCAAACTTTAGCAGTGAGCTTTATACAAATTTTATTTTGAGGTTCAGAAAATGGCTTTAGAAAAAATGCGCAACATTGGTATTATGGCGCACATTGATGCGGGAAAAACAACCACAACAGAAAGAATCCTTTATTATACGGGAAAAATCCATAAAATCGGAGAAATTGACGACGGACAGGCTACGATGGACTGGATGGCACAGGAACAGGAAAGAGGAATTACAATCTGCTCTGCAGCTACCACAACTTACTGGAAAAACTATCAGATTAATATCATAGACACACCGGGTCACGTTGACTTTACGGCGGAAGTTGAACGAAGCCTTCGTGTTCTGGACGGAGCAGTTGCTGTTATTTGTGCAGTAGACGGAGTTCAGCCACAGACAGAAACTGTATGGAAACAGGCTGATGAATTTAATGTTCCAAGAATTTGTTTTATGAATAAAATGGACAGAATCGGGGCAGATTTCTTTGGTTCAATGCAGGATGTTCAGGATAAATTCGGAATTACACCGCTTGCATTGCAAATTCCTATCGGGCAGGGACCTGATTTTGAAGGAGTTATTGATCTTCTTAAAATGAAAGAACTCCGCTGGTCAGAAGAAGATGAAGGTGAAACAATCACTGAATCTGAAATTGATGCTTCAAGAAAAGCAGAAGCAGAAGAATGGCGTGCAAAACTTATTGATACAGTTGCAGGTCTTGATGATGCTCTTGCTGAAATTTATCTTGAAGGCGGCGAAATTACGGAAGAACAGTTGCGTAAAACAATCAGAAAAGGCACGATTGAAAGAACTATTGTCCCATTTGTAATGGGAAGTGCGCGTCACAACCAGGGTGTTCAGCCTTTAATTGATGCAGTAATTGATTATCTTCCATCTCCAACAGAAATTCCTGCAGCAAAAGGTATAAGAATAAAGAAAGACCAGCAGGAACCTGTTGAAGTTCCATGTGATGCTTCAAAAATGGCACTCGGTCTTGTTTTCAAAATTCAGTATGACCGCGAAATGGGACCTTTATGCTATGTAAGGATGTATTCAGGAAAAATTCAATCTGGAACTCAGATTTACAATACGAATAAAAAGAAACGTGAACGCGTAAACCGCATCTTAAGGATGCATGCAGATAAATCAGAGCCAATGGATAGTGTTTCCGCAGGTGATATTGCCGTATTTATCGGACTTAAACTTGCACAGACAGGTGATTCAATCGGTACTGAAGCATTCCCTGTTCTTCTTGAACAGCCGGTTTTCCCTCAGCCTGTAATTTCTGTTGCACTTGAACCAGAAAGCATGTCAGAAAAAGACAAGATGAATGAAACGCTTGAAATTTTAAGCCGTGAAGATCCTACATTTACAAGTCACGAAGATGCCGAAACAGGTCAGCTTATTATCAGCGGAATGGGCGAACTTCATCTTGATGTTCTTGTAACCCGTATGAAAGATGATTTTGGCGTAAAATGCAATGTAGGCGCTCCTCAGGTAACATACAGGGAATCTATAAGGGATTCTGCAGAAGCAACAGAAAACTATTCAAGAGTACTTGGCGGTAAAGAAAATACAGCAGGCTTAACAATTCAGGTTACACGTCTTGAAAAAGGATGTGGAACAAGTGTTGAAATTGAATGCCGTCACAGCGAAGTACCTGACGAAATCATTACAGCAATTACAGACGGTCTTAAAAATGCATTGGATTCAGGAATTAACTACGGTTACCCTTGTACAGAACTTGGCGTAAAAGTAACCGGCATAGACTATAACGAACTTACTTCTACTCCATTTGCATTCGAAGCATGTGCCGCACAGGTTTTTGATAAAGCCTGCAATGCAGCAACCCCAGAAATTCTTGAACCTGTAATGAATGTTGATATTTCTTGTCCTAAGGAATTCGTTGGTCCTGCATCAAGCCAGTTAAGCCAGCGAGGCGGAAGCATTATGGGTCAGGATTCAAAAACATCTGGCGAAATAATTCATGCACAGGCTCCTATGGCAAGCATGTTCGGATTTACGACAAATCTCCGTTCTGCAACCCAGGGACGCGCAAGTTTCAGTATGGAATTCAGTCATTTCCAGGTAAAAGTTGGAGGATTGAATAAATATTAAGCAAGGTGTTACGGCACAAACGCTGTAAACTTTCTTGAAAAAAAAGATAATTTTTTTTAGAATTTTTATCTTTTTAGTATTGACACTTTTGTGAGTATTCTATATATTAATACTCACATTTCGCGGAGGTGGTGGAATTGGTAGACACGCAAGCTTGAGGTGCTTGTGGCGCAAGTCGTGGCCGTTCAAGTCGGCTCCCCCGCACGAAAAAGAATCGTCGTAAAAGACGGTTCTTTTTTTTTTGCCTGAACATATTTGCATAACACTTATTATATGATATCCATACAAAAAAAATAATGAACAAAGATGAGCAGGATTAAAAAGATAAGGTAAATTATAGCTTTACCATTCTAATAAACAAAGATGAACAAGATTCAAGAGATGAGATAAATTATAGATGTTAGCATAAGGTGATTTCCGCCGCCCCTAACATTATTATCTTTTTAATTCTGTATATCTTTGTTAAAAAACTATTTCAACTGAATTTTTCCGTTAGAAGCGTCGGAAAGAAAAGAAAAGAAATCATCAGACTGAGAAGCCTGAATCTGTCCAGAAAGCCTTACATTTTCGCCAAATTCTTCGGATAGATTAAAGATATTATAGGAAATCATTTTATTTTTAATAAGCTTGTATAAAGAATATTCACAGGAAAAATCAAAGGAAGTTTTTTCTACAAGAGGCTGAATAAGACCTGCATCGCGGGCTTTTTCCAAAACAGCCTTGGCTCCACCAGAATACGCCTTTACAAGCCCGCCAGTACCAAGAAGCGTTCCTCCAAACCAGCGGGTAATTGTAAGGACAACATTGGTACAGTCAAAACCTTTAAGAACATCTAAGGCAGGCCTGCCGGCTGTTCCAGAAGGTTCTCCATCATCACTCATACCAAGAACTTCCGCTCCTTTTCCAATTACAAAGGCATGTACAACATGAGTTGCATCGGCAAAACGGATTTTCTGTTCTTTAATAAGGTCGCGGGCTTTCTGCTGTGAATCGCATACAAAAAGCTCGGATAAAAAACGGGAACCTTTTATTGTTTCTTCAAACGAAATATAATCCGTCAGGACATTCATTCTTTTATTTCCAAAGACTGCACTTCTTTTGCAACAAGCCTTACGCCCTTTGCCTTAAGGGATTTTTCTTCATATTTGCCTGCCTTGAATTTTTCGGAAAGCACTTTCATCTTAGGCTTTGGAACATATTTCAAGGTAAATTCAAAATCCTTGCGGGTATCAACATGAAGAACTTCCATGCCGTCTGGAGCAAAGAAATAATCACGGTTCATGATAAAAGCGGCAACCCGGCAGCGTTTAATATATACATACTGAGTTTCCGGTTCGCGGTAAATGATTGTAAAAAGAACTTTAGAAAGACTTTCCTTATCTGCCATTCCGCAATAACGCATCTGAGGACCAACGAAAATCTTTTTAGGAGCTTCTGAAACCGAATAAATGCCGCTCTTACGAACATAAAGAACCTTATCGTAAGGAGTAACCTTCATCACTTCTTCACCGCCAGACACTTCCGTTCCAAGATAGCCTGATTTTTCATCATAATGAAGGGAAAGATCACGTTTTGTAACGGCTTTTACATCAACTGTATTAATATTAGTGATTTTTGTACGGCGTTTTGTAGACTCTCCGTCGAGTTTTGCTTCAATGCCGTCAAGCCAGCTGATTGCATAATCAACAAGATGCTTTAAAAGCCTGTTGATTTCCTTTATGCGGTCATTGATTGCCTTTACTTCCTGACGGTTTTTATTCATATCATAAAGAGAAATACGTCTGATAGGAATTTTCAAAAGGTGATCCACATCTTCATCTGTAATATCACGGATAAGTTCATCCTTAAAAGGCTTAAAACCATCTTTTACAGCTTTAATAACGCCTTCTTCTGTTTTCTGTGTTTCGATTTTTTTGTAAATGCGTTCTTCAACGAAAATGCGTTCCAGAGTACGCAGGTGCAGTTTTTCGGTAAGGGCGCGTTTTTCAAGTTCCAGCTCATCTTTTAAGATGCCCACAAGCTGATTTGCATGATGCTCTATAACCTGCGTACAGGTCATCTGGACAGGCATATTATCTTTTATAACAAGAAGATTACAGTAAACAGTCTGTTCGCATTCTGTAAAGGCATAAAGAGCATCTACAACATCTTTTGTATAAACACCACGCTGAAGCTTTATTTCGATATTTACTTTATCCGAAGTATAATCATTGATTGAAGAAATCTTTACCTTGCCGTTTTTTGCAGCCTTTTCTATTGAATCGCAAAGGCTTTCGGTCGTTGAACCATAAGGAAGTTCTGTGATGACAATTTTTTTATCATCACTTGTGTCCATTTTTGCGCGGGTAACTATTTTTCCAAGACCATCCTGATAATCAGAAACATCAATAAGACCGCCTGTTGGAAAATCAGGATAAAGCTGAAAGTTTTCCTTACGGAGATATTTACGCTCTGCATCAATTACTTCGTGAATATTATGACGAAGGATGTTCGTACTCATACCAACGGCAATTCCTTCTGCGCCAAGGATAAGAACCAATGGAAGTTTTGCCTTAAACGCAACTGGTTCTACATCACGGCTGTCGTAAGTTTCTACATACTGAGTAATTTCCGGATTGGTATTAAGAATTTCTTTTGTTATAGGACGCATACGGCATTCAATATAACGGGGAGCAGAAGCGCCGTCGCCCGTATACATATTACCGAAGTTTCCCTGTTTATCTATAAAAAGGTCTTTATTTGCAAGATTTACGAGGGCTGTATAAATAGAAGCATCTCCATGAGGATGATATGCCATTACTTTTCCGACAAGATTTGCAACTTTTGTAAAACGCCCGTCATCATTTTTAATTAATGTATGAATAATACGGCGCTGAACAGGCTTAAGACCGTCGGTAATTTCTGGAATTGCCCTGTCACGGATAACATAACTTGCGTATTGAATAAAATTCTGATCAAAAAGATTTTTTACGTATGCCATTTTTCTCCACCCAAAGTTTTTCTATTATAACAGAAAAACGGCATAATGCAACTGCCAGTCTACAGGCGTATCAGACTACTGCTGAATAATTTAGAACATAAAAAATACATTCAAAACATTTTTCGCCATGCAGATACACATTCGCAACGGCGATAAAATACCTTACATAATTTTTTCCAGGTCTTTATATTTTTTTAAGGCGGGTATAAACTGTACTTATGTGGTATGAATCTGAAGATTTTTGGACAAATTACGGGCCTATTATGTTTGACGAGGCACGATGGAAAGAAGCACCTGATGTTGCAGAATATGTAAAAAAAATTGCCGGGTTAAAGGACGGAGACAAAGTTCTTGATGCAGGCTGCGGAGTTGGAAGAATATCTGTTGAACTTGCAGCTCTTGGTCTTGATGTTACCGGTATTGATATAATTCAAAACGAACTTGACGCTGCAAAAGAAAGCGCCGAAGCAGAAGGTGTTGAACTGCATCTAATAAAACAGGATTTGCGGAATTTTAATGAAGAAAACAAATATAACTGTGCAGTAAATTTATTCACTTCCTTTGGTTACTGCGACACAAAAAAAGACGATTTACTGATTTTAAAGAATATATGCCGCAGCTTAAAAAAAGGAGGCACATTCATTTTAGAATGCCTTAGCCGCGAAACAGAAATTCTATATTTTACCCCCGGAGAAACATTTGAACGTGCCGGATATTTAGTAAAAACAGAATTTTCAGTAACAGGATTATGGGAAGGACTTCGCTCAAAATGGACGCTTACAAAACTGCCCGAAAACAATAACAGTCTGCCCGAAAACGACAAAAACAGCAGCAGCTCAAACTGCAAACAGGAAACAATTGAACATGAGTTCATACAGAGGTTATATTCAGGAACAGAAATGAGGCAATGCCTTCTTGATGCAGGTTTTTCAACAGCTGAAATTTACGGAGATTTTGACAAATCACCATACGACCAGAATGCAAGGACAATGGTTGCAATCGCCGTAAAATGATGTATAATGTTTCTATGGGTAAAAACATTTCTACAGAAAATTCAATCGAAAACACAGAAAAACCTATTGAATCAGAAATTACAGCAGAACCAGATATGACCGACGAAACTATCAGGGAAATATGCGAACTTTTAGCATTCAAAAACGACAGCAATCTTACCTATGATTTTTTCAACTGTCTTTTTACACCGCCGGAACTTAAAAATTTTGCAAACAGATGGCTGCTTGTAAAAGCAATAGATCAGGGAATTACACAAAGGGAAATTGCAAAAAAATTCGGAATGTCTTTATGCAAGATAACACGCGGTTCACGTGAACTTGCAAAAGAAGACAGTGCGTTCCGAAAAATGCTGAACATTCTTGAAGAATACGAAAAATCTAAGAAATAAAAACCTGCAGCATTCTTCTGCTGCAATTACAACATTACGGTTTTAATATGCTTCGTGCAGAGGAACAATATCAAAATTACCGTCGATTATTGCACAAATAAGCAGGTCAAGGTCTTTATAAAGATGTTCAGGGCGTGCCGTATTTGAATAACCGATTGTTACAGGAATAACGCCGCCTCCATTTTCTACAAGGCTTTCGTAATAATCCTGAATTATTTCTTCGGAAGATTCATACAAATCGCGCGTATCAACAATATTCTTAATATCAATATAAGTATAGCCGGCATTCTGACCAAAAGACTTTATAAGCTCGTTCACTTTGTAATAAGGAGCATGCCAGAAAAGAAGAAGTTCCTTACCGGTACAGTCATAATATTCATCTTCGTTGCGGGCAAGACCCCTGCGGATAAAATCTTCATCTATTACAAATGAATCTCCTGTTAAATCCGAAGTCGTAAAGAACATGGAAGAACATTCAAAATTATTTAACGAAATCTGTTTTGTTTCTGCAGGATATCGCCTGATAAATTCACCGTTAAGACAGAATGTTGCAGGCACGTTATATTTTTTAAGAATTGAAATAACGTTTGCAAGGCCTTCAGTATTATCATAAGCATCAAAAAGAAGCGCTGTTTTTTTGCGTTCAGGCACTTTTTCAACGCTTTCGGCATACATAGGCTTTGTAACTGCCTTACCAGTAAGTTTTCTGATATAAAGTGCATTTTCAAAAAGCTTGTTGGCAGTTGCCCCGGAATAAATTCTATAGCGTCCGTTCTGTGTAAGATGAGTAAGGGACATAGGAGATTTCATTTTTTTCCAGGTGGATTTTTCCTTATCAAAAATATATACAATGCCTTCGCCAGTATCGGCAACTATTGATTTATCCTCTTTATTCCAGAAACCGCCTGCAACTGTAGAAAGCGTAACTGTTTCAACAGTTCCAGCAAGAGTATTCCATTTTCTTATAGACTGACTTCCGCCGGCATACAGAGAATTTTTATTAATCCACAAAAGAGAAAGTATCTTTTCTCCGCCAAGAACAGCAAGCCTTTCCCATGTATTTATATCATAAACATAGGCAGATATACCTGCATTAAAGGCAATTTTTTTACCGTCAGGAGCAAGAACCGGCTTACCGGCATCTTCTATTTCCAGAACCTTGTTTGCTTTTTTATCTATGCGGTAAACAGAAGCCTTTGCCTCTCCACCTTCATAAGGAAGTTTCTGCATCCATATAACAGGCTCTTCACTTTTATTCCAGAAAACATAGGAATCGATAAGCGAAGAATCAGAATCCATATACGGCTTGGAATACAAAACATCAAGATAATCACAGTCCTGATTTTTTATGCGCAGATATGAAAAAAGACTGTTTTTCTGAACAAGCACAAGAGAAGAAACATCGGGATTTGTATAATATTTATCGTCTTTAGGGTCAAATTTGTACGGAAGCCGTCCAATTGCCTTTCCGCGGCCAATGATACCCGAATACAAACCGAGAGTATACAATTCTTTTGAACTTATGCGGTAAAGCATATAACCGTCAATATAGGCAAGATTTCTTTGAGATGCCCAGTAAACTGAATTTATCGTGCCGTTTCCAATTTTGCGGTAACGTTCTTCAACTTCTATGCCACGCATAACGGCATCGGGATTACAGAAATAAATACCTGAATTCTTTTCGTAAAGAAGGATTGAACTGTCTTCGCACCACTTTACAGGTATTTTTTCGTAGCTGTAATGTATTTTTTCTACAAGAACGACCGTTTTTCCTGTAGACGTATTTTCAAGAACAAGGCGTCCTGAACCAAGAGTTTCCTTTTCCATGTGGCAGGCCCACTGACCGTTAGGACTTATTGAATATGGAATAGTTGGAAGACAGGTTACAGGCATTCCCTTTGTTTTTTTAATCCATGAAATTGAATCTGTATAGGAATTATAACGTGCAATACCATAACGGTTACGGATTTGAAGAATCGTATTATTATCAATAAGTTCCATCTGTTCAGGATAACAGGTAAGAAGCTCAGGCTGAGTTTCAGGCATTCCGTCTTTTATGCGGGCATATAGAAGAGACCTGTACGAATCCGTACCGACCATATTCTGCCTCACAGTGAACAGAACTTCATCATCCTCGTTAATATCAGTAAGTCCGAAGGAAATTCCCGCGGACAAAAAAGAGGAAATTAATGCCAACTGTATAAAGAACAAAATGCCTTTTTTCTTCATTTATGCATCTCCGTACTCAAAACAAGAACAGAAAGTTCGCTTTCAAGCTCGTCCAGTCTGTTTTTCATCTGCTGAATTTTTTTCTGCTGGGCTGTTTTTTTCTGATCTTCAATCATCTCAAAATTTTTCTCTACAGAATCCTTGTCTTTCATTCCAAGGCTTCTTGACTGACCGCACCATGGACAATAAAAATATGCATTATCCATAGTCCTTCCGCATCCTCTGCAAATTGAAATAGCAAACATATATATATCCTAAAAAAAAACTTTACTTAAGCACTGTCATCGGGTCTATGAGCTTACCGTTTTTATAAACCGTAAAATGCAGATGCGGTCCTGTACTCATACCAGTATTTCCAACAAGACCGATTCTGGTTCCCTGACTTACCCACTGCCCTTTTTTTGCAATAATCTTTGACATATGTGCATACAATGTCTGATATCCGTTATTGTGATTTATTATCACATAATTTCCCCATACGTTTGAAGAACCTGTATACGAAACAGTTCCGCTCATTGAAGCAAGGATAGGCGTTCCTGTAGGACATGCCATATCTGTTCCTGTATGAAAAGAATTCTTTTTTCCCGTAACAGGGTTCGTTCTGTATCCGTAAGGAGAAGTCCATCTGAACGATACGGCAATAGGCAGCTTGAACATATCTCCCATCGCATTTTTAAGCGACTGGGAATCCATTACAGCGCCAGGAAGAAACAGCTGCTGTCCGACACTAAGAACATCAGACGAAAGATCATTCACATCAAGAAGCTGAGACAGTTTTATACCATATTTATCAACTACAGAATTGATTGAATCACCTTTTTTTACTGTATATATTATTCCGTCCACAGAAGGGATACGGAGCTTCTGGCCTGCCGCAAGCTGGCGGACATTGCCTATGTCGTTTACAGAAATTAATGTTGAAATATTTGAAAGGCCGAATTTACGTGCAATTCCGATTATTGTATCGCCGGACTTTACCTTATATACCTGATAAGTTACAGGTTTTGTATAACAGTCAGAAGAAAGTTCAACTGCGTCATAAATATTTCCGTTTTTGTCATATTCTGGAGCAGTTTCCATTGCAAAGGCAGACATAAGGGTATCAAGATTATCAAAATCTACAGTCTGTTTTGCAAGCTCCAGAGGACCTGTATGACTTTCTAAATACATAAAAAATCTAAGGGCAAAAAACGATGCCGTGCAAAAAATGGCAATAGAAATTGCAGTTATAAGAAGAGGCTTTATATTCTTTTTTATAAAATGTTCAAGCAGTGTTACTTCCTGACCAACAGCAACAAACACTTTTTTAAAAGAAAACGGATTTTTTACTCTTGTTGCCGAAGCTGTTTTCCATTCAGTATCAAAAGTCCATATATCTTTCTGCTTTCGTCTTTTCCGAATCAAAAGAGGGAAAGAAAAACGTGCAGGCTCACCTTGAACATAGCTTATAATTTCCATAATTCATCTATCGACATAAAGAACACTTGATATTAGAATTATTTTTTGCTGGCAAACATGATGAAACTTACAAAAAACCTGCATACTTCACAAACAAAAAGATATTTCCTCAAAAAATCGCACGGAATAATGCACAAAACTGAAAATGCACTTATTTTAATACTGACAGGCATTTCCATTGCCTTAATATTAAGGCTTTTTGTAATTGATTTTCTAAAAATTTCAGGCACATCTATGGAACCTGCCCTTAACAGCGGACAGACCATTTTTATAAATAAACTTGCATACGGAATAGTAAAACCAAATTCAGGAGAATACTTTTTTCAATGGGGAAGCCCTAAAAAAAATGATGTGGTAATTTTTCTTCACGACGACAAGATTGTGGTGAAGAGATGCGTACTCATTCAGGGGGATAAACTAGAATTTTTAATGAATTCGGGTTATAATAGGGATTGCTGTATTATAATTGATGGAAAGAAAATTCCTGTTTCAAAGGATGAATATGAAAAATTCGGAAACAGCGCAAGAGTTCCTGAAGGCTATGTATTCGTTCTTGGAGACAATTACAACTCTTCTCTGGATTCAAGAAGTTACGGTTTTGTCTCTGTCAGAAATATTACAGGCAGGGTGATGGGGAAATGAATAATTTTTTTTGTAAAGGCAGACTTATAATCTTCTTAGTCACATGCATTCTCCTTATGGGAGTTCTATGCTATAGATATGCAAGTCTTGCTTTGGCACCAACCGCCCAGATTACAAGAAAACAGGAAGGAGCTGAAAGAGGCTCTATTGTTGACCGGACGGGTTTTCCTCTTGCAGTACAGACCTCATTCTATCATGTAGGAGTAACTCCAAAACAGGCAGTAAATCACAAGGACTTTGCTAAAAAAATGGCGCCAGTTCTTGATATGTCCGAAGAACAGATAAATCAGATAATTTCCAGCAAACGCTCATTTGCATATCTTCGCAAAAAAGTAGATGAATCAACATACAAGGTTATAAAAGACACTGTAAATCAGAACGGATTCAGTTTTGTAAGCTTTGAAAAAATTCCTGGACGAATTTATCCGAATCACAGACTTGCGGCACAGTTAATAGGATTTATGGGCGACGACGGAAAAGGACTTGCAGGCATTGAATTTTCAGAACAGGACATTCTTTATCCGGCACAGATTCCAGGTTCAACAGAAACAAAACACGGCAACAACATATTTTTGAGCATAGACGCTAACCTTCAGTATAAACTTGAACAGATTGCAGTAGAAACAATGGAAGAAACACAGGCAGAAAGCATGATGCTGGTTGCCGCAGATTCTCACACAGGCGAAGTTCTTTCTTATGTAAGCCTTCCAGCTCCAGACTTAAATGATTACGGAAAGGAAAGCGAAGCTTCAAAGATGGACAGACCTGCAATGTATGCCTATGAACCAGGCTCTGTTTTTAAGATTTTTACGGTAGGAATTGCCTACGATGAACACGGAATTTCGCCAAATGACATATTTCTTTGCGACGGTGTATACGAGCGCAAACTTGCCAGTGGAGAAACTATAAAGATTAAATGTCTTGATAAGCACGGCTGGATTACGGCGCGCGATGCATTAAGGTTTTCGTGCAACGACGCACTGGGACAGATAAGCGATCGGTTGGGAGACGCTCAATTCATAGAAAGAATCCGCGAACTTGGTTTTGGTCAAAGAACAGATGTGGAACTTCCAAGTGAGGCAGAAGGTTTTGTAAATGAACCAGGAAGCAAAAAATGGTCTGCACGTTCAAAACAGACAATTGCAATTGGACAGGAAATAAGCGTTACAGCCCTTCAGATGGTTCAGGCAGCAACTGCAATTGCAAACGATGGTGTTCCGTTAAAACTTACATTTATACATAAAATAACGGACCGCGAAGGAACAGTAACCTACGAACATCAGCCAGAATATAAAGAACGAGTATTTGCAAAAGCAACGGCAGATTATGTATTGAGCTGCATGGAAACAACTGCACGATCGGGTACAGGTTCAAGGGCAAATCTTACCGACGTTTCTATTGGCGTAAAAACAGGAA